>NZ_MVOM01000040.1:0-36153 GCF_002018895.1 Acinetobacter sp. MF4640
GTTGCCATGTCACTGAATACTCGTCCTAGAAAGGCGTTAGATTGGCTTACACCATTAGAGAAATTTGCTCAGCTTGTTGATTATCATAAGGCTTTTGAAACTGTCGCACCTCATGTTTGAATTCGCCCTTTATCGAACCATTTTTCCACTACATTTGTCCATAAAACAAAGCCAATCAGCCCTCAATTATTAAGAATTTCTAAATGAAAAGCCTGACTTAGCTAAATGCTGCATCAGGCTCATTCACATGATTTAATTTTTTAGCAAATCGATCCAATAATATGCTCTGCGTGACAGGTCGCTCCCTGCTGAGCTGTCAACTGAATTACCCCACTTTGATGTGCAAGTACAGGAACTTCCATTTTCATGGCTTCCATAATCGCCACCACTTGCCCCTCTACGACCTGCTCTCCGTTTTCTACTTTCCAAGCGCTAATTACGCCATTGATTGGTGCAAGTAAGTGTTTAGCACTCACTGCTGTTTCTGTAGCTGGTTGGTCTTGAGACGTCATTGTAGGGTTTTGTGCAAACATGCCCGCAGGTAAGCCTAAACGGTGTAATTTCCCATCAATTTCAATATAGCTGAGTAACATCGGTTGTTGATGATTCGGAATACTGCGTTTCGTTGGCTTTAAGTCCTGTTTAAAATCATTTTCAATCCAACGAGTATGAACATTAAATGTGTCGGTAAAATCAGTTTCATTTAATACTGCACGGTGAAAGTCTAAAACCGACGCAACCCCTTCAATTTTAAATTGCTTCAGCGCACGTTTAGCGCGAGCGATCGCAATTTCACGGGTTGGGCCTGTGATAATCAGTTTTGCCATGAGCGAATCAAAATGACTCGACACCAAAGAACCAGTACGAACACCTGTGTCTACGCGTACGCCCTGACCAAATGGTGCTTCAAATAAACTCAATACACCAAATGCAGGAATGAAGCCACGAGCAGGGTCTTCAGCATTGATACGAAACTCAATGGCATGCCCCTGCGCTTTCGGGGTTTCTTTGATTGAAAGTTCATGGCCTTGAGCCACACGAATTTGCTCAACTACCAAATCGACATTGGCCGTTTCTTCCGTGACAGGATGTTCCACCTGCAAGCGGGTATTAACCTCTAAAAATGAAAGCTTTCCATCACGGCTCAGCAAATATTCAACAGTACCCGCACCGACATAGTTGGCTGCATGACAGATATTTTTGGCTGAAGTTAAAATTTCTTCATAAATTGCATCACTGATAAAAGGCGCTGGCGCTTCTTCAACAAGCTTCTGATTACGACGTTGTAGCGAACAGTCACGTGTACCTAAAACCACTACATTGCCATGTTGATCGGCAATCACTTGCGCTTCGACATGGCGTGGTTGATCTAAGTATTGCTCAACAAAACACTCACCGCGGCCAAAGGCTGATTGCGCTTCACGTACAGCCGAATCATACAGCTCTTTTACATCTTCCAGTTTCCAAACGACTTTTAAACCACGACCACCACCGCCAAACGCGGCTTTAATCGCAATAGGTAAACCAAACTGCTTTGCAAACTCAAGTGCTTCATCAGCATTATGTAAGGGGTCTTGTGTGCCTTGAACTAAAGGTGCACCCACTGAAGCCGCTATCTTACGTGCTTCAATTTTATCACCCAACTTTTCAATGGCACTGGGTGACGGCCCGACCCACTTTAAGCCTGCATCAATTACGGCCTGCGCAAATTCAGCACGTTCAGATAAAAAACCATAACCTGGATGCACCATGGTCGCCTTGGATTTTTTAGCAACCTCAAGAATGGCTGGAATATTCAAATAAGTTTCACGTGCCGTTGCACCGGCCAAACCCCATGCTTCATCCGCCAGTTCGACATGCATACTGTCCATATCGTCATCGGCATATAACGCAACTGAGCTAATACCCATATCACGGCAAGCATGAATAATACGAACGGCAATTTCACCACGGTTTGCAATTAATAATTTTTCAGTAGTCATCATTCATTCTCAAAATCTGTAAATTCGTTCATTTTTTTAAATTTGATTTGGCACCCTGCTGGAATCTGCGCCACCAAGTCCCAATGGTACTTTGCCACAGCCGCAATGACGGGGTAGCCACCAGTTAAAGGATGGTCATTCATAAACAGTACAGGTTGACCACTGGGTGGAATCTGTAAGGCACCAATACAAGTTCCCTCACTTTCCAACTCATGGGTAATTTTGCGCTGCAACGGCTGCTCACCTGAAAGTCTCAGTCCAACCCGATTGCTTTCATTCGTCACAAGCCAAGCTTGCTGACATAAGCGCTCAATGCTCTCCGCTTCGAACCAATCCGTTCGCGGTCCCATCACAATGTCGAGCTCTACTACATCGCCGACTTTGGGCAAGTGTAACTTCGCAATTTCGGTATTACTGATATTTGAAACTTCAACCTGTCCTTGATAAACCGTATCCCCCATTTTTAGAGGTTCTGGTCCTAATACGGCCAAACTATCAAATGAGGCGCTATTCAGCACAAGCTGTACGTCGATACCACCACGAATCGCCAAATAATTTCTTAGCCCTGCCGTCGGTGCTTGAATCTGAAATTCATCACCCTCATCAAGGGCAATCGCTTGATAACTCTCAAAGTCAGCCTTTTGGCCATCACTAAATTTCACGTGGATGTTTGAAATTGCTCCCGTAACCGAAATGACTGCGGACTGATGCATTTTTGCTTTCAAACCACCATTTAAAACTTCAATCACAGGCGTCGGAGTTGGGTTACCAACAATTCGATTTGCACTGTGCATCGCCGATACATCCATCGCCCCTGCAACACCAACCCCAATCTTGGTCTGATTAAAACGTCCTTCATCTTGGATCAGCATCTGTAAACTCGGTGCTGTTACCGTAAACAAAGGCATGGATTGTTTGGGCTCAACTGTACGAGTGACTTGCTGTGCTACGCTAACCGTGGTCGGTTGATGTGTGACATCTTCAAAATGTACCGTCATCCCCGGTAACAGTAGCGCTGGATTTTTACGTTCCAAATCCCACATTTTTTCAGCAGTCGTACCAATCAGCTGCCAGCCCCCCGGACTATCTTTCGGGTAAATCCCTGAATATTGTCCTGCCAGTCCCAAAGAACCCGACGGTATTTTTTTACGTGGCACAGTTAAGCGAGGAATATCTGTAAAAGGTCGATCGGGACTGCTCATATAAGCAAAGCCCGGTGCAAAGCCGATAAAAGCCACATTCCAAACACTTTGCTGATGTTTCAAAATCACATCAGCAATTGAAAGCCCTTGTAACTCTGCAACTTGAGCAAGATCTTCGCCCGTATAGCAGATAGGAATAATCAGCTCTTGGACATTACGCTCACCGCCTGAACCGATTTTTACAGTCTGAATCGAAGTAACCAATGTTTTAAAGCTGGTCTCGATTTCATTAAAAAAAACCAAAATCGTTTTTGCAGCAGGGACTAAGTCTTTAATTCCATTCAATTGCATCGTGTGCAATTTATTGTACAACGCCAATGTTTCATCTAGGCTGGCAAGCTCTATAAGAAAACAATCCGCGTTTACCGATAAAAAACGCATATGCCTATCCTTTTAAGTATTCTTTAGTGCCGCTTAACCTATCCATGCACGATCAGGAATGTCGGTAATGAACATATGACCGGGTGCATGGCTAATGGCAAAAGGAATTTTTGAGTTCATCACCGCTGCTTGTGGGGTTACACCACAAGCCCAAAACACTGGAATTTCCCTAGCCTCAATACGTGAAGCATCGCCAAAGTCTGGCTGATTCACATCACGAATGCCTAAACCTTCAGGATGTCCAATATGCACGGGCGCACCATGAACACTCGGCATCCGTGCTGTAATTTTGACGGCATCCGTGATTTGATGGGATGGAATTGGACGCATAGACACCACCATATTGCCCGAAATACGACCCGCAGGCTGACATTGAATATTACTCAAATACATCGGTACATTGGTCTGATCATGGATATGACGAACTTCAATACCTGCTTCTTGCAATGCAGTTTCAAAAGAAAAACTACAGCCAATTAGAAACGTCACCAAGTCAGGATGTGCATGATAAATGTCACTCGCATCAGTGACTTCATCGACCATTTCACCCTCTTTCCAGATACGATAGCGTGGAAAGTCGGTGCGTATATCTGAGTTTTCTGCCAGTCTCGTGGCATATACACCTTCCTCTAGCACGTCTAAAACAGGACAGCTTTGCGGATTGCGATGTGCATACAGTAGAAAATCATAAGCCCAATCTTTAGGCACCGAAATCATATTGACCTGCGTCATGCCCGCAGCCATACCCGCCGTTGGTTTGTCAAAGCCTGCACGGATTTTTAAACGTGCGGCTAAAGCGGCTTCAAGCTGTGCTGAGTCGACTCGGATATCCTTATACATTGCGTAATTCCTCATGCTTTAAGACAAAGGGGCGAATTTCAATATGATGATTTAACAGTTCAGCTTTAATCGCAACCGACATCTCTAAGGCACCTGCGGTGTCACCATGTAAGCAAATCGTGTCCGCTTGAATCGGGGTAAATACACCATCAATCGACTCAACGCCGCCATTTTTCAACATAGACACTACACGGCGTGCCACAAAGGCCGAATCATGTAAAACAGCGCCGTCCAAACGTCGTGAAACCAATGAGCCATCACTGTTATAAGCACGGTCTGCAAATGCCTCAGATACAACCTTTAAGCCTGCTGCACGTGCTTGCTCAACCAAGTGGGAACCTGCCAGTGCCACCAAAACCAGTTCTGGGTTATACATCTTGATAGCATCAATCACCGCAGCGGCTTGAGCGTGGTCGTGTGCAATGGTGTTATACAGTGCACCATGTGGTTTCACATATTGCACTTGAGAACCAGCCACTTTAGCTAGACCATCCAGTGCAGAAATTTGATACAGCACATCGGCAATCAGCTCATCACGTGACACATCCATATTACGGCGACCAAAACCGACAAGGTCTGGATAAGATACATGCGCGCCAATCGTGACATTTAATTCAACAGCCTTCCGCAGTGTCTTTAAAATCCCCAGCGGATCACCTGCATGAAAGCCACATGCAATATTGGCACTCGTGACCACAGGTAGAATTTGGTCATCATTGCCCATTTTCCACGAACCAAAACTTTCACCCAAGTCACTATTTAAATCTACAAACATGGCTTAATTCCTTTATCACTTCACCATCGTCTGGCTTAAAGTTTGGTTAAATAATTAAAGACTGTAGTAAAGGACATATAGCCCATCCACCATGTCAACATACATGTGAGTACACCCAAAATAAGTAACCATTTTGGATAGTTATAATTCCCCATCATATCTTTACGACAAGCAGCTACATAAACAAAAATCGTTAAACCAATTGGCAGTACCAAGCCATTAAAGCCACCAACAAAAATCAAAAGTCCAGCAGGGGTTGCGCCCAGTACGACATACAGTAATAAAGCTAAAGAGATAAATGTAATGGTGGTGTAATTGGTTTGCTTTGGACTGAGGTTTTTCTTAAATGCGGTAAAGAATGAAACCGAAGTATAAGCGGCGCCAATGGTACTACTGATCCCTGCTGCCCAGAAAATTAGACCAAATAATTTATAACCAAAAGTTCCTGCGGCATATTGAAAAGCTTGCGCTGCGGGATTGGCATCATGGCTGGCTAAATCAATACTTGCGCCACTTACCACCACACCCAAGAAAGCTAAAAACAGCACATAACGCATGGGTGGTGTTTTAAAAAGTATGCTGACATTAAATGAAGCCATTATTGATGTAAAAGAAGGTTAAGTCGAAGGCTTTAAAATGGTTTTCAAGCATTTTGGAGAAATTGCAACTTCTTCTAAAACCACGCCTTATTCGATGCCTTATTTTGCAATTATTACCTTCAATTCCTACAGTAAAAAACTTACCAATACTTTGCTTGCAGTTTTTAAAAGCAGTGATGAAACTGTCCCAATGATCACTTGCAATTCGGGTGTAGTGAATACCTAATTGTTTAAGCTTTGTCTTCAACCTTTGGACTGTAGCTAAATCTCTCTTACCCCAAACATAAGCAACAATCTCACCTGTTTTTCGATGGTAGGCGTAAATAAGCCATTGTTTATTATTTTTATTTCCAACAAAAGTCCAGAATTCATCTACTTCGAGAGATTCATAATGACTTTGTTTAGGCTGAATTTGATAGGCCGATTCAGTTAAAGTCCGTAAGACTTTACCGATACTAATGCGCTCAACTTCAGCGATATCTCGTATACCGCTGCCTCTGACCATTAACTGTAATATTTTACGAGTAATGCCAGAATTACATCCTAGATAGCTCAGAGCATGGTCACCAATAAACTGACGTTTGCAGTCTTTGCATTGGTAGTTTTGTTTCCCATCTACTTTGATACCATTTTTCTTTATACTGTCACTGAGGCAGGTTGGACATTTGATTTCTAGAGTTATTTGCATTTCTCTATTTTATCAAAATTCAACCTGCTTTTTTTTAGCATACTTTTTGATACACCACCAACGCATGATGCCTACAACCACAATACCTTTGGTTGCGGCTCTTGCAACTTCATCAATATTTTCAGGGCCAACCGCACCTTTATCCAGTAAACGATGGGCGCCTGCATAGCAGATATAGCCGCCGACCGTTCCACCAACAATCGTGGTGATGATGGCAAAATCAATCTGGTCGGGTGCAAACGTTTGATGAACAGCTTGGCCCACAGGTGGCATCACAATGACGGCAACAATGATAATCAAGATGATTTTGAGCAACCCCAAAACGATCATACTTTTATCCATGGCCAGCGTGGCTTTTCTTGAAGCAAAAATTAAAATGGCCAAAGCACCACTTAAAATGCCGCCCCATTTGGTGTCCAAACCAAATAAGGCATTGAGACCTAAAGCCGCACCTGCAATATTACCAATACTGAAGAAAAAGCCACCCAAAATGACCAGAAAAGCCAGTAAGTAACCACTGCCCGGCAAGGCTTTATTGGCAATATCCGAAGCACGCATTTGCGTCAGTGTTACGACACGCCAAATATTTTGCTGAACTACATAATCAATCAAAATAGACACGAGAATGGCAAAGCCAAACGCCGCACCCAATTTCACAGTAAAGACCGCGGTTTGAGTTAGAAAACCAGGTCCCATTGCAGAGGTTGCCATCATGAAGATTGAAGCAACAATGGCCCATTGGCGATCTGATAAAAAAGAAGATTTTAATAAAGACATATTTAATGCGTTCCTCGTCCATTTGAGCTTAATAACGCTATTTTCAAGTTGAACCAAGAACATCATTTTGCTTACAAATTCTGTTCTTAAATCCCTTTAACTGACAAAGATTCCCTGTTGCCCAACCAAAGCCATGGCGGATCAAATCTTCTATTTGAAATAAGAACATAGGCAAGCGCGATGAACAATACGACTTTTTACATCCATTATTAAAACCAAATAACTGTATTTTATTATTTTTTATTTATTAAAAGTCTAATGATAAATTTTACTTATCACGCACGATAAGCTGCTTTTATGGTTTTTTAACAAATTACGTTTTGAGATAAAGGAACATCGCTTGTCAAAAAGCTGCGTATGCCTCAATTATTTTTTAATTTTCTCAAGCAGTCTTTTCATTGCACTTTCAGAAACAGTGACTGCGACATCGGTTAATTTCTCTTTCAAGGCAGCATCATTTCCTTGCATATAAATCGAGGTGAAATGAAAAGTTTTGAGCTGGATCGGGGTATTTAAAATTTCCAAGCGACCATCGGTAATTTCCTTTAGCGCCGTTAAGGTCGGTACAACGGCGATCCCTAAACCTTGCTCCGCAAGACGCAATAAGGTCGCAAGCGAATAACTGGTAATAGACAGCGGCTCATCCAGTGCCTGCTCTTTCATTTTGGCCTTGAGCTCTTTATAGGGATAGGTAATTTTCGGGTAGGTTAAAATGGTATGAGACATTAATGCATTAAACGACATTTGACCCACACCACCTTTAAAAGATGGAGCTGCCAAAAAACTCAGTTCAAAGTCGCACAGCGCCTGCTCTACACACTCAAAAGCCAAAGTCGGGCCCAGCAAAAAGGCCATGTCCAAATCCCCCGTACGTACACCTTCTTGCAAATTTGGGGTTAAATCCACCACAATTTCCACAGAAACTTTGGGAAACTCTTTTTGTACTTTTTCGATATATTCAACCAACCACGTATAAACGATGGTCTCGGAAACACCTAAACGAATCGTTCCTGTGAGGTGCTGGTTTTCAGTCAGCTCAGCCACCAAATCGGTTTCCAAACGCATAAACTTTTCAGCATATTTAAACAGGGTCATGCCTTTATGAGTGGGTTTAAGCTGTCTAAAGCTGCGATCGAGAACTTTAAAACCTAAATCATTTTCAAGAGAGATGATTTTTTGTGAAACGGCAGGCTGAGTCGTTTGTAATTTTGTGGCAGCCTTATTGAAACTATTTAAAGTCACAACCCAATAAAATGCTTCTAGATTTTTTAAATTCACCCTGAACCCTGCCTTTACTCCATCCCGCTTATAGTACGGCAGTTCCCCCTATTTTTTAAGTTCCTGTTTTATATAATTTCAAAATGTCTTACGAGATGACGCTCATTCAAGCGCTATGCCTTGCCCAAATACATCCATTTTGCGTCTTTTACAACCTTACTCGGTCTAACCGGATCAAGGCTCTTTAAATCAAGTTGAATCAAAAAAGACACTTGTAAAAAGCAATATTTATTCGTGCTGCGCTTCATTCCAGCACGAATCATCATAAAAAAAGCACCTTTGTTAAAAAGATGCTTTTTTAAACTCAACTGAAAAGGGAGTGTAAAAATCTAAAAGCGCTTATTTACTCTTCTGTAAACGTAAAGCATTTAAGACTACGGACAATGAGCTCAATGACATCGCCACCGCAGCGAACATTGGGGTGAGTAATAACCCTGTTAATGGATAGAAAATTCCTGCTGCCACAGGTACACCCAAACCGTTATACACAAAGGAAAAAGCAAGGTTCTGTTTCATATTACGCACACCTAGTTTCGCCATATGTAGCGCATCGGCTGCACCACGAATGTCGCCTTTAACCAAGGTGACTTGCGCGGTTTGTTTAGCAATATCAGTTCCATTACCCATGGCAATTCCAACATTGGCTTGTGCCAAGGCTGGTGCATCGTTAATGCCATCTCCCGCCATCGCGACAATTTTACCCTGAGCCTGATATTTCTTCACGATGTCCAGTTTTTCAGTTGGCGTACAGTTACCATAGACTTGTTGAATACCCAATTCCTTAGCCACTAACTGGGCATTTTGTTCGTGGTCACCTGTTGCCATGACCACTTCAATACCATCATCAATCAGCTGTTGAATGACTTGCTGCGCATTGGCCTTAATCGCATCGTGAATAGAAATATAAGCCAGCACTTCTTGGCTATTGCTTAAGAAACTGATCACATTGCCTGTCGCACGCTGCTGGATCAACTGGCTTTGCAAAGTACCATCTAAAGTGATGCCGAGTTGCTCAAGCAGCTTTTGGCTACCAATATAGAGGGTTTGCTCGCCAATCTGCCCTTTGACGCCAAAGCCAGTCACATCCTCAAAGTCTGCCACTTTAAGCAATTGCTGCGCTGGGACTAACTGTGTCAAAGTCTGTGCAATCGGGTGACTTGAATATTGCTCAATCGAAGCAATCCACTGTTCCGCTTGCGCTTGGTTCACATTTGGGCTGAGCAACTGAATTTCTTTAAGACTCGGTTTACCTTCCGTCAGAGTCCCTGTTTTATCGACAATCAGCGTATTCACTTTACTTAAAGCTTCAATCGCCTCTGCATCTTTAAACAGTACCCCTTTTTGTGCCGCACGACCTGTAGTGGCCATCACAGACATTGGTGTTGCCAAACCCAGCGCACATGGGCAGGCAATAATCAAGACCGCCACCGCACACATCAGTGCCAAGTCAAATTGCGCACCACCAAACACCATCCAAGCAGCAAAGGTCAGTACACTAATCAATAACACCACAATCACAAAATATTTGGCAAACACATCGGCCAAACGTTGTAACGGTGCTTTAGAACGCTGTGCTTCTGCAACTGTCTGAATCATTTTCGCCAAAGTCGTATTCGCCCCGACCGCCGTGGTTTGAATACGAATACTGCCTTGTTGATTGACCGTACCGCCGATCACGGTGTCATGCACTTGTTTTTTCACAGGTACAGGCTCGCCTGTCATCATGGCTTCATCGACATAGGTTTTGCCTTCCACCACCACACCGTCCAGTGGAATCTGCTCACCCGAGGAAATTTGTAAAATATCGCCTTGTTTGACCATGCCAATATCCACTTCAACCACTTGATCGTTTTGAACCAACTTGGCTGTATTGGCTTGCAGTTTGAGTAAAGCTTTCAGTGAGTCTGCTGTCTTGGCACGTGCTTTTAACTCCATGATTTGACCGAGCAAACTTAATGATACGATCATACAAGCCGCCTCAAAGTACACTGCAACACCGTGCCCAGTTTTGGCTTCCATTGGAATAACACTTGGGAAAATCGTTGCCACCACACTATAGATATAGGCCGCCAACACCCCGACACCAATGAGGCTCCACATATTCAAGTTGCGGGTTTTATATGAGGTCCAGCAACGCTCAATAAAGGGTTTACCCGCCCATAGCACTACAGGAGTCGCCAGCACTAACTCAATCCACGGCTGAATATGCGGTGAAATGAAACTATGAATATGTGAACCCATCGCCAGTACAAATACAATCAACGTCAGCGGCAAGGTCATCCAAAAGCGATGGCTAAAATCCACCAATTCAGGGTTCGGTGCATCATCTAAAGTCGGTTGCATCGGCTCGAGTGCCATACCACAAATCGGACACGTCCCCGGTCCCTTTTGTACAATTTCAGGGTCCATCGGACAGGTATAGTCCATATCCGCAGCCCCTTCAGGCACAGGACGCTGATCGGGTGGAATCAAGTAGAACTCAGGGTCAGCCTTAAACTTATCTAAGCAAGAAGGATTACAGAAATAATAAGTCTGTTGCTGATAATCCGTTTTTAACTCTGTATTCGGATCAACGGACATACCACAGACAGGGTCCATAAACTCAGCTGATCCAGATGGAGCACTATGTTCATGCTTTCCTCCACCACAGCAGCTACTTTGGGCAGCTCCTGCTTTCGGCTTGGGTACACAGCAACTGGCTTTGGTGTCTGATTCTGTTTGAGAGTTAGACTCACAACAGGATGCTTTTTTCTCCACCACTTTCGAGGTCGAACCACAACAACCTGAGGCTTTCACTACAGAATTTGAACGTTCAGCCTTTACATAAGCCTCTGGGGTTGCAATAAACTTTTGCAAACATTTTTCACTACAAAAATAGTAGTCCTGTCCCTGCCACTCGGTGTGAGGTTTACTTAAATCCGTCACAGTCATACCGCATACAGGATCAATAAATGTGGTCTTCTCCGAACCTAACGCTAGCTTTGAAACTAAAACCATACCCCCATCTTGAGATTGCAAAGATGCCTCAGCTAAATCCACTTTGGGTTTACTGCAACAAGCACTGGTCGCTTTTTCTGATGTTAAGTAAGCCTCTGGGTTGGCCGAAAATTTCTTTAAACAGCCTGAGCAACAAAACAAATAACGAACTGATTGATGCTCATACACATAAGGAGAGTCCTCTGCCACTGTCATCCCACAGACAGGATCAATACTCACCACCATCGGCGCTAATTTCTGTTTGGAACAGCAAGAAGTCTTGTGTTGCTCACTCATTCTGACTCACCTTTTATTTTTTGATTGTGTTAGCATAAAGTCTGTACCTAGGTACTGAGTCAAGCCTTTTGGAGATTATTTTATGCTCACTATCGGCAAGCTGGCAAAACACTGTCAGGTGAATGTGGAAACGATTCGTTATTATCAACGGATCGGTCTGATGCGCATTCCTGAAACCACACAAAACTATCGCTATTACAGTCAGCAAGATATTGAAACTTTAAGCTTTATACAAAAAGGCAAAGATGCGGGCTTACAACTCAGTGAAATTCAAGATCTGTTGCATTTACAACTGGATGATCGCGAAAAAGTACGTGATGTGATTCAGCAACGACTGGAAAAAATTGATCAACGGATTCAAGAACTGAATGCACTTAAACAACGCCTTTCAAGTTGGGTGGATGAATGTAAAACCACCACCGACAGTTGCTGCCCAATTTTGCAAGAACTGAAAAAAGGTTCAACGATTGAACCATAAACAGATACCATCTTTTAACTTTGGCGATCATTTTCACACTCACCTTTTCGATACTCAGGACTGCGTTCACCATGTCGATTGAACTTGCCCAACTCAGAAAACAGCTTCGCAAACAACGCAGACAAGTTTCCGCCTATCAACAGCAGCAGTCCGAACTGCAAATTTTACAGCGCCTAAGACGTGCGCCCGAATTCAAACATGCCACTCGCATCGGGATCTACCTACATGCTTTTGGGGAAATTCAGACCCGTAAAATTATTGAATATTGTTTTCATCAAAAAAAGTCTGTGTATTTACCGATGATTTGCAATATGAATCAGCGTTTAGTGTGGGTCAAAGTTTCACGCAATCAATTTCAAAATAAACGCTTTTCACACCATCCGCTGGGTATGCAAGAGCCCATGGCAACACGTGGCCAGCACGTTTCACATTTAGATCTGCTACTCATGCCCTTATTGGCGTGTGATCCTTATGGCACACGCATTGGCATGGGCGGAGGTTTTTATGACAAAACCTTAGCTTCTGCGCCCTATCACCGTCCGTTTCGTTTGGGTTTGGCTCATCACTTTCAGCTGGTCTCACAGCGCTTGATTCGAGAAACATGGGATCAGCCTTTGGATGGGCTGCTGACCCCTCAACAGCATTTACGCTTCAAGCGCTAAAATTGACATTTTTGACTGTTGAGAATACTTAAAAATCACATGTTTAGTCATTTTTTATACAATTTATTTTGACCTGCCCTTGTATTTTTTAAAATACCCATCACTATAAAAAACATGGCAACACCGTTGTCACTCATTAGGAGTGCCCATGTCTGAAATTATTATGAATCAAGAAACCTTAGAGCCTCAGGTTCCAAGTGTATTACCACTTTTAGCGTTACGTGATGTGGTGGTGTATCCACACATGCAAATCGCGCTATTTGTAGGTCGTGAAAAATCGATCAATGCAGTTGATGTGGCTCGTAACAGTGACAATCTAGTATTTGTAGTTGCTCAAAAAGATTCTCTTTCAGAAGAAATTGATCACGACAACTTATATCAATACGGTACTGTCGCGAAGATTGTGCAAGTTGTGAATCATGAAAATGATGAAAACTGTATAAAAGTATTAATTGAAGGCTTGCATCGTTCAAAGCTAGAAAAAATCATTGATGAAAATGATTATCTAACCGCAGAACATGCACTTAGCCCAATGTCAGTCCACATTGACGAAACAACGCAAGAAACACGTGTTCAAGAATTACGTGCTCTGTTTGCTCAATATGCTGAAGCAAAACTGCGTAATGCACGTGAACTGATTGCTGCTGCGAACAAGATTGACGATTTACTGCAATTGTTATTCTTCGTAGCGACCCGTGTTCCACTGAATATTGATGTAAAGCAAAAATTCCTCGAACACGATGAGTTTGAAGCACATCTACAAGAACTGATGACGTATTTATTGCAACAATCTGAAGAACAACAGATTGAGCAAACTTTACATGACTCAGTGAAGCGTCAAATGGAGAAAAATCAACGCGAATACTTCCTCAATGAAAAGATGAAGGTGATTCAGCGTGAGCTTTCTGACATGAATGGCGGCGCGGAAGATGACGTTGCTGAAATTGAAAAACGTCTTGCCGAAGCTGATTTGCCTGAACACGTGCGCAAAAAAGCGGAAAGCGAATTCCGTAAACTCAAAGCAATGCAACCTGCGTCTAGTGAAGCGGCTGTGGTGCGCAATTATATCGAGGCCATTTTAGATACGCCTTGGAATAAAGCCAGCAAAGTCAGCATTAACTTAAGCAAAGCGCAAGAAATTTTGGATACCGATCATTACGGCTTAGATGACGTGAAAGATCGTATCGTGGAATATTTAGCGGTTCAATCTCGCGTGAAAAAACTCAAAGGCCCAATCCTTTGTTTGGTTGGCCCTCCAGGTGTAGGTAAAACTTCACTGGGTGAATCGGTTGCTAAAGCGACAGGTCGTGAGTTTGTGCGTATGGCACTTGGTGGCGTACGTGACGAAGCGGAAATCCGTGGTCACCGTCGTACTTATATCGGTGCGATGCCGGGTAAAATTGTGCAGTCTTTAACGAAAGTTGGCGTGAAGAACCCTTTGTTCTTGCTCGACGAAATCGACAAGATGGCACAAGACTACCGTGGCGACCCTGCTTCTGCATTGCTTGAAGTACTCGATCCATCACAGAACAGCAAGTTTAACGATCACTATTTAGATCTTGATCTGGACCTGTCTGAAGTGATGTTCATCTGTACTGCCAACAGCATGAATATTCCAGAAGCATTGCTTGATCGTATGGAAGTGATTCGTCTACCGGGTTATACCGAAGATGAAAAAGTGAATATTGCTGAGCGTTACCTTGTTCCGAAAGCAATGAAGAACAATGGTTTACGTGCGAAAGAATTGACTGTTCATGAAGAAGCGATTCGTGACATCGTACAACGTTATACACGTGAAGCCGGTGTGCGTAGCTTAGAGCGTGAAGTCTCTAAAATTGCCCGTAAAGTGGTAAAAGAAGCGGTCAGCAAGAAAGCGAAAAACCTGCAAGTTGATGTGACTTCGGCCAATCTTCCAGACTACTTAGGTCCACATAAGTTTGACTTTGGTATGGCGGAAGACGAAGCCCAAGTCGGTCGTGTTAACGGTTTAGCGTGGACTTCAGTCGGTGGTGAGTTGTTGACCATTGAAGTTGCAGCAGTCAAAGGCAAAGGTAAATTCATTACCACGGGTTCACTCGGTGATGTAATGAAAGAATCCATTACCGCAGCCATGACTGTCGTGCGTACCCGTGCAGATGAATTGGGTATCGAGTCGACACGCTTTGAAGAAACCGATATTCACGTGCACTTACCAGAAGGTGCAACACCGAAAGATGGTCCATCTGCAGGTTTAGCGTTAACAACTGCATTGGTTTCTGCTTTCACAGGTATCCCAATTCGCCCTGACATTGCCATGACAGGTGAAACCAGTCTCGGTGGTCGTGCAATGCGCATTGGTGGCTTGAAAGAGAAACTTCTGGCTGCACACCGTGGTGGAATTAAGCTGGTCTTCATTCCTCAAGACAACGTCCGTGATTTATCTGAAATCCCTGACAATGTTAAAGAAGGTTTAGAGATTAAAGCGGTGAAGTCGATTGATGAGATTTTACCACTGGCGTTGACCTCTATGCCTGAGCCTTTGGTCAAAGCACCAATAGTGAAAGCGGTCGATGAAGGCAAAAAAGCTGCACGCCACTAATTCCGCATCGTAAAAAGAGAGAGCTTCGGCTCTCTTTTTTATTACAATTTACTGTAGATAACACCACACATCTTTATGCTTTTATTTCCTACAATAATTTGATCAAGGGATACACGTAGGACAACTAAAATGAAAAACCCGATTGGCTGGTTTGAAATTTATGTGGATGACTTATCTCGTGCCAAACAATTTTATGAATCTGTTTTTAATATTCAATTAACTGAATTAACTCCACCAGCGGATGATAATTCACTGCAAATGTGGGCTTTCCCCTCAGACATGCAAGCCTATGGTGCTTCAGGTGCCCTGGTGAAAATGCCTGGCCTATCTGCAGGAGGAAACAGTACCTTAATCTATTTTTCATGTGATGATTGTGCGAATGAAGCGAGCCGGCTTGTTGAGTCTGGCGGAAAAATTCATGAAGCAAAAACGGCCATTGGTGAATATGGTTTTATTGTGCTGGCCTTTGATAGCGAAGGAAATATGATTGGCCTACATTCCATGACGTGAAATAGATGAAGCCCCAAATTTTCACTTAGGTTGTTTGAATTTTTGTATTAAACCTTTTCCTCTATCATCAATCAGACTTGAAAAATCGATAAAAAGCCCGATATAAAGAATAAGAACAGATACGCGCTGTATGTTTCTTTTTATTGATGATTTGAAATTGCATGGTCATCTGATTCTCCAGACGGATGACCTTTTATCGCAGTTCTCGCTACTTGGGAACTGCGTTTTTTATTGCTCAAAATACATTAAGGTTTCAATAAATGCTGTACCAACCCATCGATCACATTCGCCATTTTGGTCAAATTCAACGTTGCTAAGCGGTCTGCTTTGGTATGGTAGTGACCATTTCGATAAAATGCGGTATCGGTAATCATGACTGCGGGAATATCAAACTCCCAATAATTCAAATGATCTGAAAAATCAAAAGTATTGGCAAAGCTCGGAGCAACCAAACGCTGACATTCTAACTGATCAAGTTGCTGCATCGCTGCACAATAGCCTGCGCCTAAGTCACGTGAGCTCACGTTACTCACTGTCGCAATAAAATTACCATGGGTTGGATAAATCCACTTTAAGCCCACAGGATAGCTTTGGATGGGTTGTTCGCTAAAGAACCCGATCATTTCTAAAATATACACACCTTTAATCTTATCTTTTTGTGACTGAACCGATTTCGCATGCACATAGCTGCCCATTTGTTCAGTTTTAGAAAACGGTGGTTCTTCTAAACTATAGAACACGAAGTCCACATTGTTAGGCAGTTTAGACTTTAGCTCCGCCAAAATACGCGCCGTTTCAATTACCCCTGCAACGCCAGAGGCATTGTCATCTGCACCATCTTGATCGCCAAAGACGTCATAATGTGCCCCAACAATCACGCGGTCTGCCCGTCCGACGTTTAAGCTACACACTACATTTCGGTAAATTTGCTGATTGGCCGTAAAGTTTTGATAGTGACACGGAACGCCCAATAAGCGCATTTGTTCTTTGATCCATGCAGAGACACGGTTTAGTTCATCAAGGTTTTTATAGTTACGTGCTTTGCCCTGACCAATCACTTGCTCTAAATAAACTTGTAGATTTTGTTCATCAGCCATTTTGACGTTGCTTGCAAATACCTGCACTGTGAAAGCACCCAGTACAACAATCAACAAAAAAGCCTGTTTTTTTAAAGTTTTGAGCCACATTGTTATTATTCCAAGTATTTCTTATTCCTCTCATCTGTTGAATTAAGCAACATTAGTTCAGTGAATTCAATTGCATTTTGTTTCGTCTCACTACAAAGCCTTGCTTTCACCGTTATAATGAATCGTCTCCTTATACATGCCCCATTATGAAAATCCGTATTCTGACCATTGGTCAAAAAATGCCAGCGTGGGTACTGACTGGTTTTGAAGATTATTTCAAACGTATTCAACCTTTTGTGCAAACGCAAATTATTGAACTGCCAATGGCAAAGCGCGGTAAAAATGATTCAGAAGCAGATATTTTAAAATACCGTCAAATTGAAGGTGATAGCATTTTAAATGCAATGAAAGGCAACGAAGTGCTGATTGCTTTAGAAGTCGGTGGTCGTGAGTTTAGCACCGAAAAACTGGCAGAAACCATGAAAGGATGGATGCTTGAGGGCAATGATATTGTACTGGCAATTGGTGGGCCTGACGGTCACTCTGAAGCAGTACGTAAAGCAGCTGCTTGGCATTGGTCTTTATCCAAACTGACCTTACCTCACCCGATGGTTCGCGTGATGCTGATTGAACAGCTTTATCGTGCGATGAGTATTAACCATAATCACCCTTATCATCGTGCAGGTTAAGCTCAAGCAATGTTCCATTTCTGGAACAATACGTTGATATTTCCCCCATTACACAGATGATAAGAATCTGACAAAATTCTTTTCACCTTCTCCTATTAGGCTTTCACAATGAACTTACAAACGCTACCCGGCTTATTCATTTCTCATGGCTCACCCATGCTTGCGTTGAATCCAGAGCAAGTTGGGCCTGCGTTGCATCGTTTGGGTCTAAACTTACCGACACCACAAGCAATTGTGATTATGTCCGCGCACTGGGAAAGTAACTCACTTGAAGTAAGTACTGCAGTCCGTCCTGAGACATGGCATGACTTTCGAGGCTTTCCTGCTGAACTTTATGAAATTCGATATCCAGCACCCGGTCAGCCTGTTTTAGCCGAAGAAATTCTACATTTATTGGCAGAAGCGGGTTTTTCAGCTCATGCAAACAGTACCCGTCCGCGTGATCATGGCGTTTGGATGCCTTTACTCCATATGTATCCAGATGCAGACATCCCTGTGGTGGAAATTTCACTCCCGATGAATCTGTCGGCAGAGGAGATTTATAAAATTGGACAAACCCTTGCGCCACTACGCGAGCAGCAGGTCTTGCTCATTGGCTCAGGGAGTATTACCCATAACTTAGCCGAGTTGTCTTGGCATGGTCAGTCACAAGCGGTACCTGAGTGGGCATCGACGTTTCGTAATCATGTCGTCGCGAAACTTAGCCATCAGGACTTTGACGCCATTTTAGACTGGGAATCGATTCCTTTTGTCCGTCGTAATCACCCAACGTTGGAACACTTTGCCCCAATATTCTTTGCAATGGGTACAGGTCATCGTTTTAATATTGTACATAGCAGTTTTACCATGGGTGCACTGGGCATGGACATTTACCGTTTTGATTAATGTATAAATTTTACTTATATATTAACAAAAAAATATTTATGGATACATTTTGAAACCCAAAAGAACTGAATGTATCCATTCTTTTAAAAACAACATCGGATATGATGTATCTTTTTATTTTAAATCAAGAACTTGTAACCCATGAAATTAAAATATTTAGCGATTGCCCTTTTCCCACTCGCACTGGCTGCTTGCCAATCATCTGATATTCAAAAAGTAGGAGATTTGGCTGTGTCTGTACTACAACAACAAAATGCAGATCAAACACTCGCAAACTACCATTGGAGTGCGAACACCGTGGATGCGCCTAAACCTTTGGTTTTAAACTTTGACAAACAAGCAGGTCGTTTAGGCATTGCAACCAGTTGTAACGGTATGGGTACCAGTTGGAAAGTTGAGAATAATCAAATCGTCACGGGTAACCTGATGGCGACTCAAATGGCATGTGAACCAAAAGCCATGGCTCAAGAAGGCGTTGCAGCAGATTTATTTGACAACCGTAAGGCACCGTTTGTTTTAAACCTAAATGATCCTGATGCACCAACACTAACCGTGGTATCGGCAAAAGGTGAAAAAATTGTATTCACAGGTAAGCAAACTGCTGAATCGAAATATCAAAGCCAAGGTGAAACTGTTTTCTTAGAAATTTCACCTGAAACTAAAACATGTTCTGCAGGTGTTGCCCGTATGGAATGCCTACAAGTTCGTGAAGTTAAATATGCTGAAAATGGCGTAAAAACACAGGTCGATAAAGACTGGACGTTATTCTATAACCATATCGATGGTTTCACCCACAATCCGAAAGAGCGTCAAATCGTGCGTGTTAAACGTTATGAAATTGCCAACCCTGCGGCTGACCAATCAAAATATGCTTATGTTCAAGACATGATTATTGAACGTGAAGCGGTCAAAGGTTCATTGTAATCGTCAATGACCTAGAAAAAAACCGAGGCCTAAAGCCTCGGTTTTTTTATTGGAATTTTTCTAAGTGTATATAAACTTAGAATACGCCTTGAGCAAGCATTGCATCTGCAACTTTGACAAAGCCTGCAATGTTGGCACCATTGACATAGTTCACAGTACCATCTGCTTGTGTACCGTATTTCACACAGTTACGGTGAATTTCTTTCATAATCGCATGTAAACGCTCATCGACTTCTTCAAAAGTCCAACCCAAACGCAAAGCATTTTGTGACATTTCTAAGCCAGAAGTCGCAACACCACCCGCGTTCGATGCTTTACCTGGTGCGTATAAAATTTTCGCTTCAACGAATTTTTCGACTGCATCTAAGGTAGAAGGCATGTTTGCCCCTTCAGCGACACAAATCACTCCATTTGCAAGGAGCACTTCAGCATCCGCCTGATCTAACTCATTTTGAGTTGCACATGGCAATGCGATATCACATGGAATAGACCATGGACGCTGACCTTCTAAGTATTCAAAACCATGCTTAGACGCAAACTCAGAGATACGACCGCGCTTCACATTTTTCAGTTCCATCACTTCAGCAAGTAAAGCATCGGTAAAGCCTGCTTTTACATATACAGTACCCGCAGAGTCAGACAATGAAACGACTTTTGCACCTAGATACATTGCTTTTTCAGCAGCGTATTGTGCTACGTTACCAGAACCAGAAATCGTGACTGTTTTGCCTTGGAAGCAGTCGCCACGTGTTTTCAGCATTTCTTCAGCAAAATACACTGTTCCGTAGCCCGTTGCTTCAGGACGCGCCAAAGAACCACCAAAGGTCAAACCTTTACCCGTAAACACAGATGAAGTGTCATTGCTCAACTTCTTCATCATGCCAGCCATATAACCCACTTCACGTCCACCCACACCAATATCACCCGCAGGGATATCCGTATTAGAACCTAGGTGACGGTATAGCTCAATCATTAGCGCTTGGCAGAAACGCATAATTTCGCCTTCAGACTTACCCTTAGGATCAAAGTCTGAACCCCCTTTACCACCACCCATTGGCAGTGTGGTTAACGCATTTTTAAAGGTTTGCTCAAAGCCTAAAAATTTTAGGATCGAGAGATTCACCGATGGATGAAAACGCATACCACCTTTAAATGGACCAATAGCCGAGTTGTATTGAACACGGAAAGCACGGTTTACATGGGTTTGACCTTGATCATCCACCCATGAAACACGGAATTGAATTGCACGCTCTGGCTCAACCAAACGCTCTAGCAAACCGTGGTCTGCATAACGAGGATTTTTTTCAATGAACGGCCAAAGACTGGTCATGACTTCCTCTACCGCTTGTAGAAACTCGGGTTGATGTTCATCACGTGTTTTCACGTAATCTAAAAACTCATTAAGGCTGTTATATTTCAACGCTTAATCCTCAGCAGAAAATGGATCAAAATTGGTCAAACTTTATAAACAATGTTAAATTTTGGCGCAAACAATTAAATATCTTTTACCAACAATTCACAACACATTTCTTTTAAAAAACATATTTATCATTTATATAACAATTATTTATATAAAATATACCTAGAAATTGGTTATAAAAAACACCAATGAAAACACAGGCTTAAAATCTTTTTTTGCTCAAAAATGATGCAGTTAATGAACCATTTTAGAACACAGGATTAATCAAAAAAAACATGGTAAAATTCAGTGATCTACCTATTTCTTCTAATATCTCTGCAAATTCATCTGCAGGATTGGTTTACGCATGAATTCGCACATTTCCCTGATCCAAAATATCGATGCTCTCCTTCCCCAAACCCAATGTGGACTCTGCGGACATCGTGATGGATGTCTGCCTTATGCCCAAGCCATCAGCGAAGGTGAAGCAGCCAATAAATGTGTACCCGGCGGGCAGCCTGTAGCCGATGCATTGGCTCAGTTGCTAAACCGACCAGCATTAATTGCAGAGGAAAGTGTTTGGCCTATTCAAGCCGATGGCCGCCCACAGAGAATGAAAGCAATCATTCGTGAAGATGAATGCATTGGTTGTACCAAATGTATTAGTGCCTGTCCTGTAGACGCCATTGTTGGCTCGGGTAAACTCATGCACAGTATTTTGACTGACCTGTGTACAGGCTGTGAACTGTGTATTCCGCCTTGTCCTGTTGACTGTATTGACCTTATTCCAGATGTAAGCGGTATACCGACGGAAATCTTGCGCAAAGCTGAGCAAGATGATTTAAGACAACGCTATTACGCGCACATTCAGCGTGAAGAAAAACAGCGTCTACACCGTAAAGGTCCAGTAGTTCGTGCAGAAATTGATACGGCGTTATTTGCCCAGTTTTCAGCACAGAACGATGCTGTACCTGATATTCAAATCCTCGACAAAGAGCCAGAAATGGCAGCAAAGCTCGATGCAAAAGCCACCATTGAGCTGGCGAAATTACGTGTACAAATCAAAAAACTAGAAAAGCAGCTCAGCGTGCGTGAAGATACGAAAAAACGTCTGTTGTTAGATGACTTAACCCAACAGCTTCATCAGTTACAGGGAGCTTAAGCATGCTCACTACAAGCGGAAAACCCGTAAAAAGCATGACCAAAAAGCAAATCCAAATCTTTTTTGAACGTTTACGCGCGCAACGTCCAAATCCCAAAACTGAATTGAATTATTCGAGTCCTTTTGAGCTGTTGGTGGCTGTGACCTTGTCTGCTCAGGCGACGGATGTGAGTGTCAACAAGGCTACAGATAAACTCTTTCCAGTCGCCAATACACCTGAAACGATTTATGCCTTAGGGGTCGATGGTTTAAAAACCTACATTAAAACCATAGGCTTATATAATGCAAAGGCTGAGAATGTCATTAAAGCCTGTAAGATACTGATTGAAAAACATAACAGCATCGTGCCAAACAACCGTGCCGATTTAGAAGCTTTGCCCGGTGTAGGACGAAAAACCGCCAATGTGGTCTTAAATACTGCTTTTGGACAACCCACCATGGCGGTCGATACGCATATTTTTCGTTTAGGCAATCGTACAGGGTTAGCGGTCGGCAAAAATGTGCTTGAAGTCGAACACCGTTTAGTTAAAGTCATACCGAAAGAATTTATTGTTGACTCGCATCATTGGCTGATTTTACATGGTCGATACTGCTGTATCGCACGCAAACCGAAATGCCATGAGTGTATTGTTTCAGATGTGTGTAACTGGCCAGATCGTTTTGAATTTGGTGCAGCACGTATTGCCACAACGACGATAGAAGCTGAACATTAAAGTTCAGTTTTTTTATTGTTGATTTGATTTATCTTTTAAGTCTTGCTGCAACTTCGGATGTAACTGACGTTCTGGTTGCTTCTTCGACATTTTTTCTTGTTTACTGACATCGCGTAGCATTTTTACGCTAATGTAAAACAAACCCACCAATACCGCCGCAGCAACAATAATTAAAACAATGATTCCAACTTGTGCCACACGCAACTCCATTTTTAGAGGATCAAGAAAAAGAGCCCTAATATGACTTAGAGCTCTTTCAATGTCAAAACATTGCCATGTTTAAAACATGCAATTATTTGTCTTGATCAAGAATCGCGAACAAATCTGCTTGTACTTCGTCAATTGGACGTAAACCATTCAGCTTGTCGTAGGTTGGTGCATTTTCACCAGACGCTGCGCGACCTTGGTAGAAACCAACCAACTGTTCAGTTTCAGTGTGGTATGAACCTAAACGCTTACGAATCGTTGCTTCTTGGTCATCTGGACGCTGTACCAGCTCTTCACCAGTTTCGTCGTCCTTACCTTCCACTTTAGGTGGATTGTAAACGATGTGATAAACACGGCCTGATGCAGGGTGCTGACGGCGACCAGAAAGACGTTGTACGATTTCTTCGTCAGGAACATCAATTTCAATCACGTGATCAATGTTGATGCCTTCATTTTCAAGCGCTTCGGCTTGAGGAATGGTACGTGGGAAACCATCAAAGATACAGCCATTTACACAGTCAGGTTGCGCAATACGTTCTTTCACTAAACCAATGATCAGTTCATCAGATACAAGACCACCATTGTCCATCACGCTTTTAGCTTGTAGACCGAGTTCAGTTCCTTCACGAATTGCAGCACGGAGCATATCACCGGTTGAAATTTGTGGGACATTGTAGCGCTTACAGATCAACTGAGCTTGTGTACCTTTACCTGCTCCAGGTGGTCCGAGTAAGATAATGCGCATAAAAAAACATCCTCATTTAAACAATGTATTTGACACTTTAGTACATGCCGACAAATTCGACATATTTTTAGCATCTAATTATAAGAAAGCTACAAACAAATGTATTGTACCCGCAATGAAGCCCGTTACCCCACCCAATAAAATCAAAATCCATTCGTCTTCCTGAAATGCAGGACGTAATAAGTTTTGAAATTCTTTCGGTGTTAGCTCTCGAATACGGTCTCTAAACATTTGATAGATTTTCTGTGCACGGCTCGCATTGAACGCTGGGTCGCATACAGGCACCATCGTAATTTCAATTGAACGATCAATCAAGTCCGTCTTGAGTTTTGCGTATTCACGTGGCCCCAAAGACAGCTGCAAAGATGTTCTCACCAATGGCGTTTCCATGATTTCATTAATATGACGTTTGACAATACGACGGGTCTTGTCTTTTTTATTGCCATACATCATTTCAGTCATGATGGATTTTAACGTAATCAGGTCTTCTGTGACTACACTTGCAAACACATCAGACACTTCTTCTTGGCGCTTCATGAAAGCGCCTTGTACATTATAAGTCCCAATGCGCGGAATCACAGGTTTAATCCATGGAAACTTACGATCTTTTGTTAATTCAGTCAGTTGTAAGTATCGAACATAGTGTGGCTCAATTGGATTAAACACCATCCAAATCGCAATCCAGTTGGTTAAGAAGCCCCATACCGCGGCCCAAAATGGCACGGTCCAATGCCATGGCACCACAAACCAAACAATCATTTGGAAGATACCAAAGAACATGCCAATGAGGGCACTAATATGCCAAATAAAGTTGATTTCTTTCTGACCCACTTTCAAGAACATACGCACCATTAGTCTGCGGTCACCTTCCATTTGGCTGACCACCATATCGCGCATATCCACAAGTGACTCGACGTTCATGGTCAGTTCGGTCACTAATTCTCTGAGCACAGCCGGAAGCTGTTTGTGTGCCTGTGCATAAATTCGACGCTTAATCGAATAAGGTAAGTTTTCCCAAAGCACTGCATTGCGGTCAATCATAACTTCATCAATCAGGTGCTCAAGTTCAAAACCAACTTGCTCACCAATGATCCGCGCCATATCCTCAGGATCCATTGCATCTAAAAATTCACGCAAAGAACCAAGCTTAGATAAGGTGTTATCCGTAATGATGCCTGAAATACGCCCCGCTTTTCTAGGCACAATGCCCTGCCACCCCACAGGCAAAGGCCCAATATGAAAACCCCAAAATGTAATCGGGTAAAAGACCATTTTCAGGGCCATCCAAACGTGCGCCCAAGTCACAAAAGCAGTCAC
This sequence comes from Acinetobacter sp. MF4640, assembly GCF_002018895.1. Lineage (NCBI taxonomy): Bacteria > Pseudomonadati > Pseudomonadota > Gammaproteobacteria > Moraxellales > Moraxellaceae > Acinetobacter > Acinetobacter sp. MF4640. The sequence continues at coordinate 25,192 of NZ_MVOM01000040.1, forward strand.
AGGAATAATGCTGAGTACAGCCCAAAAATCGGGTCGATTCAAAAAGGTTTGCCACAACTGATTGACGTACTCAAGCATGCATAACTTCCATATTTAATTTTATTAACTGAATTATATAGCGTTTTAAAAAAGATATTGTGTCTATAAACCGAAACTTAGAGTATAGGAAAATTGTAGTCTCGGTTCAGTTTCTGCAACCACATAACCCGATTTGGCTTCGAGTTTTTCGCCTGCACCAATCCCTACACTGAAAGTGCTGATTCGTTCAGGACTAAGTAACACATAAGCAAGATCTACACCACCACCAAGGCGAGATTCGTACTCGCCATCTACTTTCTTGCTGTCAATATGCCCTGCGTAAACACCGAGATAATAGCCATTTTTATCTTTACCAGTAAAATGAACTGGAAATCTAAAACCCAGCTGACCACCTACAGGGTAATCATCATTGATAAATACCCCAGCTTTTGCGTATGCAATGCCATAAGGATTCACCCACTCCAAATTGGTGTGCAGTAATTTATGCGTTACACCAGCCCCTACATTCCACGTTTGAGCACTGCCAGCAGGAATTTTCGCATCTGGCAAAAAGGAATTATCTTGAGCGTAGGCTACGTTTGCACAGGCAACAAGTGCCAACACTGGATAAATTCTTGTCATTATTGTCACCATTATCCGTAATGTTATTTTAGTAATTGGTCCCTTTTTACAGGATTTTGACTGTAGCAGAATTTATAAAACACTTATATACAGCAATTTATATTTTTGATGTCTATAAAGTCAAAATTTAGGCAAAAATGAAAAGCAGAAGCAGCGATAACAAATATCAAAACAGTGTGACATGCGTTAGAATAGCGCGCAGGTATTTTCCTCTTTATCCATGTGTTTAAGTCGATTTGGTATGAAACAGCACTTTCCTTTAAAAAATGTCCAACAAGAAAAGCGCATTTTTCGAAATCGTACCTTTATTTCCATGGGTATTGTGGTTTTCTTCTTGCTGATTTTAGTCACTCGCTATGCCTATTTGCAGCTGGTTCAATTTGACGAGTTTTCAACTGCATCCGATCAAAACCGTATCCGCCTACAACCTTTAGCCCCTGCACGTGGTTATATTTATGACCGCAATGGTGTGCTGTTGGCGGACAACTATCCTGTCTTTACCGCGACGATGAGTCGAGCGGATGTGACGGATATTGATGCTACGATTGAACGTTTAACGCCAATCTTAGAACTCACACCAGATGATATTGAACGCTTTAACAGTCGTATTAAAGCCTCACGTAAAACTGAACGCGTTTCCATTAAACTTAATCTCAATGAAAATGATATCGCTCGCTTTAGCGAAGTTAAGTATCAATTCCCTGGGGTTAATATCGAAACCCAGATGACGCGCTACTATCCACATGGTGAGCTATTTGCCCATGTGATTGGTTATGTAGGTCGAATTAACGATAAAGAATTAAAAAGTATCAATAAAGATTTGTATGCGGGCACTAACCTGATTGGTAAAATTGGGGTAGAAAACTCCTATGAAGATTTGCTACATGGTGTGCCAGGAAATGAGTCGGTCGAAGCCGATGCGCACGGTAACGTGTTGCGCCATTTAGGTCGCAAAGAACCCGTTCGTGGTAATGACTTATATCTTTCACTCGATTATGGCTTGCAGACGGTTGCCTCAGAGCAGCTTGCAGGTCGTCGTGGTGCAATCGTGGCGATGGATCCACGTACAGGTGAAATTCTGGCCTTGGTCTCAAGTCCAAGTTTTAACCCTAACCTGTTTGTCACCGGCATTAGTCATACCGACTATAGCGGTTTACGCGATAACCTCGATCAACCGCTATATAACCGTGCTGTACAAGGCGCTTACCCACCCGGCTCAACCATTAAACCGATGTTTGGTTTAGGTGGTATTCATTATGGCTTAATTGATTGGGGCACGGCCATTTCCGATCATGGCTATTTCACACTTCCGGGCGATTCGCATAAATTCCGCGACTGGAAAAAGTCAGGACACGGCGTAGTCAACTTGCATAAATCACAAGTAGTCTCTTGCGATACCTTCTTCTACATTCTGTCGTTCCGTATGGGCATTGAAAAAATGAACACATGGATGCGCCAGTTTGGCTTTGGTGAAAAAACTGGTGTAGATTTACCAAGTGAAAGTACAGGCCTTTACCCAAACCCCGAATGGAAAATGCGTACCCGAGATGCCAAGTGGCTCAAAGGGGAAACCATTTCAGTAAGTATTGGACAAGGTGCTTTTACAGCAACACCGCTGCAATTGGCCATGGCAACAGCCATTACCGCCAACCATGGTTCACATGTGATTCCGCATGTTTTACAAACAAGTAAAGGCGCAAAACCACATAAAGACTTAAATGCACCTGATGGCAGAATCCAGTTCAATGGCACCGATCAAGACTGGATACAAATGCGTGATGCCATGGTCGATGTCATTGAAACAGGGACTGGACGTGGCATTCGCACGCCAATGTATAAAATTGCAGGTAAAACCGGTACGGCACAAGTCAAAAGTATTGCCCAAGGCAAACGCTACAATGAAGCCCTGTTAACCGAACGGCAGTTAGACCACGGTTTATTCGTGGGCTTTGCACCTGCGGAAAACCCTGAAATTGCGATTGCAGTAGTGTGGGAAAATGGTCGTCATGGTGGTTCTGCGGCACAGCTGGCTCGTCCGATCTTAGACTACTGGCTGCTCACACGTCATAAAAATCCAATTCGTCCACAAAACCATCAAATTAGTGGTGGTTTGATGACAGCGGGGATTAAACCGGGTGAATTACCAAGTGGTAGCACGCCACCAGCGACCACAACTGGGACAAGTGCAGCTACGCCAATCAGTACTTCCAATACAGCACCCGCTTCAACAACGGCAAATACAAGCCGTTCAGCTACACCACCTTCTGCACCTGTGGAGTCAGACTAATTATGAAAAACCAACTCCGCATCATTGGAGGGGACTGGAAACGTCGTCAACTGCCTTTTGCCAATATTGAAGGTTTACGCCCTACGCCTGATCGCGTACGTGAAACTTTGTTTAATTGGCTCATGTGGGATGTACAAAATACCAATGTTTTGGATATTTGTGCAGGTTCAGGTGCGTTGGCATTTGAAGCCTTATCACGTGGTGCATCAAAAGTAGTGATGATTGAACCTGACCGCAGTCAAGCACAGTTTTTAACGCAAAACTTGGAACTCCTTAAAGTACCTAAGTCCCGTGCCCAGTTAAAAGTAGCGACTGCACAGCAAACATTAGCCACCTTAAAAGAACAGTTTGATTTGGTCTTTTTAGACCCGCCGTATAGCCTAGAGCTATGGGAAGAATTGGCCCTCTTGGCTGATCCTCTGATTCAAAATAATGGCTATATTTATGTGGAAGCCGATCGAGATTTAAATCTATTAAAACTCCCAACGTCGTGGGTGCAAATAAAGAGCACCAAAGCTGGGACTGTTCGCGCAGGCTTATATCAAAAGAAAGTGGCGGTTTGTCCATAATCTAGACACTTTTATGCCCTTTTGATTTACGCCATCACGAAAGAAAGTGGTCTTAGCGAATATTAGTGTGGTTCTGAGCTACGCTATGTATGAAGATCAATATACATATTCAAAATCAAGCTAAGGTTTCAGTCATTTTACATGTCTAAAACTATGTAGACCGATCAAAAAACCGTACACTCGCTAAAATTTTAAATATATCGCATATGACTTGGTTTATCTTTATCTTAGGTGCAATGGTGGCGGGTTTTGTACAGGGACTCACAGGCTTTGCATTTGCCTTAATCGCCATGTCATTTTGGGTCTGGATCCTGGCACCTCAGCTCGCAGCGCCTCTGGTGGTGTTCGCCTCAGTCTGGAGTCACCTGATTTCCTTAAAGTCAGAATCTGCCTTTCAACTTGATAAAAGCCTCGTTGCACCTTATATCCTTGCAGGTCTGATTGGCGTTCCATTGGGAACCTATCTATTAGACATCATTCAAGCACAGACCTTTAAACTGATACTAGGAATTTTTTTGATTCTTTGGTGTCCATTGATGCTACTTAATCCCCAGATTCGCTTCATTCAAAACTCTGGAAAATACGCCGATAGCAGTATTGGTTTTCTTGGGGGTGTATTGGGTGGGGTGGGAGGCTTTTGTGGCTCACTGCCTTCAGCTTGGGTCATGTTAAAAAACCTTCCTAAAGAGCAACAGCGCTCAATTTTAAGGCATTTTAATTTCGCCATTCAGCTATTCACCTTACTCACCTATCTGCTCCGCGGAAATTTAAACTTGCAACATTTACCCTATATGGGCATCTTACTTTTGAGTGTGAGTCTACCAGCCATGCTCGGCGCGCAATTGTTTTATAAAATTTCTGAGCGGCAGTTCAAACATACGGTACTGGGTTTATTGTTTAGTTCAGGCTGTTTTCTATGTATCAGCTATCGCTTTCTGTAGTGCTATAAAACCTAACTCTGAACTTTGGCAATGGCTTGGACCAGCAATTGTGTGTTTTGTGTCAAAATAGGCTTATCTTTAAACAACTTGGCACTACTAGACTTCCTCCAGCTTCACAAATCTTTATACAATTGGCGCACCTTCCAACCCACCGCCCACCATATATGAAACTGCCTCTTGCACTACTGAGTCTTTGCTTTATCAGTGCTTGCTCCATAAGCTCATCCAAAGAAATAAAACAAGCCGAAAAACTTCTCCAATCTTTTGACTGTCAAAATATAGAGCGCGATCAGGCAGACCACAGCAGTATGACCAGTTATCATGAACAAGTGCTTGCCAGCAGCAAACAAAAAGCCCAATCCTATGTAGAAAGCTATCAACATGGCGATCAAATTTTTGACCTACCCCTGCCCGAAGTGATTGAAACACAGCTACAAAGTTATACGGCCGCATGCCAGTCACTAGGTGGGGTTTTACCCAATCCCCAGCAAAACCCTTGAATACAGTTAGCAATAAAAAAGACAGCTCGAAAGCTGTCTTTTTTAATTTAATATGACTTAAATTTGAAATTAAGACACAGTTGAGTCGTTGTGATAGCGAGTATCGACACTGAAATCTTGAGGAAATTTAGCAGAAATTTGCGCATAAAATGCCATAATTTCAGCCATATCTTTTTCATAGTCACCCGTAGGATAAATAATTTTACCCACTCCAGTTTTTTTCTTCGCATAGTCCATATAGGCCAACGCAATTGGAACACCTGCACTAACTGCAACATGGTAAAAACCTGTTTTCCACTGTTCCTGCTTGGCACGTGTCCCTTCAGGGGTGACCAACATCACCAACTTAGGGTGTTCTTTAAAAAGATCACTCATGAGTTGCACCATACTTGGACGTGGTTCACCTTCATGCTTCGGACGACGGTCAATACCTATCCCGCCCATTGCACGAACAAATGGCCCAAATGGCAGTTTCATATAGCTGTCTTTAATAGTGATACGGACATGCACACCTAAGGCCTTTAATGCCAAACGAGCGTACAGCGCATCCCAATTGCTGGTATGTGGCGCTGCAATCATCACACATTGATCGATATTCAAATCCCAATGATTATCAATCTTCCACCCCATTAAGGCTAAACTTTGTTCTGCAAGCTTTTCGAACACAAAAAATACCACATTACTGAAAATCCGCGCCGATTCTAGCAATGCTGCTGATCAAATACACGGCGAGACGCTCAATAAAACAACAATTAATCTATAAACGTATATTTTATTTAATTCCAAATATTTCAAGAAAAAACAGGGTCTTTGAGATTAAAGGTAAAAATACGTGAATAGTATTCTTTATTGAAGATACAGAAGCACTCACAGATCTTCACAGATTCATTTCCTGCACTCCTGTAAGGTAAAACTAAACATTGAATAATATCAGGTGCTGTATATGCAAAAGACTGTTTTAGCACTATGCCTATCTTTCACCATGTTAACTGCATGCTCAAAGCCAAATGAAAACAATCCTCCACCAGATCACAATGTCACGGCATCTCTGGACGACAGTGCTAGCGCAACCGTGATGGATACACCAGACACAGCAAATGCCTTAGATTGGGTAGGCACATATCAAGGGGTTCTGCCCTGTCACGATTGTTCTGGGATCGACACTGAACTTGAACTGACCTTAGATCATCATTTTGTGCTGAAACAAAAATTTTTAGGCAAATCGAATAATAATTATGTCAATGAAGTGAAAGGCTCATTTCAATTTTTGACTGGCTCTGATCAACTGATACAGCTCGACTCATCAGGTGATAGCCGTATTTATTATATTGGTGCGCAATTTATTGAGATGCGTGGCGATAAAGGCCAAGTACTGGATCAACCTGAGTTCAACTTTAAACTCACCAAATCCTTAGAATAGACACTCGCAACATCATGCATGATTTAAATTACTTATTTGTATGTCGCAGCATGAACTCCCCCAAACATCAAAAAGGTGGCTGAATTACTTCGGCTCCCTTTTTTCATAATTTACTTCTTTTGGCTCTGCAAATTTTTAATTAACTCACTAAAATCAAGTGTTGCAGCTTTTTGTACAGGTGGATAATCCATCAAAGATTTAATGTGTGAACCCAGTAATGCTTGTAAGGGTTCAGAAATCCATTGCTTGGTTTGAATAATATCTGAACGGTCTCTGATACTATCAAAAGTCTCAAATGGGTCTTGGCGAAGGTTGTACATCACTGGAAATTTTTGCTTTTGATATTGGTCGTAATAATTTTCACTGGTTTCAAAATGAACTTTCCATTGATTAATACGAACTGCACGTAAAATCGATTCATGATAGTACAGAAAATTATCTCGCATACTCTCTTTTGATTTTCCCGTCCAATAGTCGATATTGTTTACACCATCAATAATTTGCTTACGATTGGTTTTCATTTCCTCGACTACATTTTTATTCCCTGCGACATTCGCCAAAGTTGTAAACAGATCCATATGCGACTGAATGCCGTGTTTCACTTGTCCCGCAGGAATATGTCCCGGCCACCGCACCATCATTGGAAAACGGACTCCCCCTTCATAGGTCGTCATTTTTTCACCACGGAACGGTGTGGTTCCACCATGATTTTTTGCACTGTGCTCAGGGCCATTATCAGTGGTATAAACAATGATGGTGTTATCCAACACCCCCATCTTCTTCATATCATCCAAGAGTTGACCGACTTGCATATCGTGTTCAACCATACCACTGCCGTATAAATCATCTTCTGAGGTGGCTTTGGCAGCTAAGTAACGATGCTCAGGACGTAAATGGGTAAACATATGCATACGACTTGGATTCAGCCACACAAAAAACGGCTTGTCCGATTTTTTACTACGCTTCATGAAGTCTACACTGGCAGCAATGAACTCATCATCCACCGTTTCCATACGTTTACGGGTTAAAGGGCCTGAGTCTTTACACTTTTGTTTACCCATCACACCAAAACGAGGATCGATAGTTCCATCATTATCGTTGGACGAATAACAGTGTAATACACCACGCGTTCCATACTGATTCACAAATTCAGGATCTTTTGGATAATCATACTGTTCAGGAAATTCTTCAGTATTTAAGTGATATAAATTACCAAAGAATTCATCAAAACCATGTACTGTCGGTAAGCTATCATTTCGATCACCCAAATGATTTTTACCAAACTGACCACTCATATAACCTAACGGTTTGAGTACTTCTGCCAAAGTCGGTGTTGCAGCTTTAATCCCTAAAGGTGAACCTGGACGACCGACTGTCGTCATACCTGAACGAATTGGATACTGACCTGTAATAAATGCTGCACGTCCAGCGGTTGAACTTGGCTGTGCATAGTGATCGGTAAACATCACGCCTTCTTGGGCAATACGATCAATATTCGGCGTGTCATAGCCCATAACACCATGACTATAAGCACTGACGTTCTGCCAGCCTACATCATCGGACATAATCACCAAAATATTGGGTGGTTTCGCCATGAGTGCTGTTGAAAGTAATGCTCCACCTACCAGAGCTAAAGAGCGAGAAATTAAGTTTTTTTGCATGGTATTTTCCTTAAATACATTCGTATAAAACGAATTTTCATCCTTGTTTCAAACCCAATTGGCACTACACACAGAACAATATCAGTGCCTTAAAAATTTAATTTTTAGAAAAATGCTTTTCTAAAAACTAGTGACAATAGCTCCCTAATGCAGTCGTATCCGTTTAGCAATTTCATTCTTTGACAATAGCGCTGTATGAAAAAAACGTTTTAAACCTGAGCAAAGATAATGTAGACCGGCCTCTCCATCCGGGGTCTTGAGGAAACGGTCTTTTGGACAATCTCCCCAGCAATATTGAAGATATGGACATTTTTGGCAGTATTCTGGCAGTGACTTGGATTTGGCATATGCAAATTTCTTTTGTTGCTCAGAAAAAACCAAATCACCTTGGTGAATCTCGTGAATATTGCCCAATTTGTACTCGGGATAAACAAAGTGGTCACAAGAAAATAAGTCGCCATTGTGTTCAACCGCCAAGGATTTGCCACAAATTTGACCCGACACACATTTCTGCGCCCCATAGCCAAACATCATGGAAACCATGTTTTCAAACTGATCAACAAAGACCTGCCCAAAGTCTTTCTGTAACCATTCTTTCCACACAGTTGAAAGGAATATGCCCCAATCATCGGCAGCAATCGACCAGTCTGTCACCACAGAGTCTGAGCTGCCCGGCTGCGCTGCTGAACTGCCCAATTTAGGTAAATCTTGAGGATTCCAATGGCCTGGTGCTGTTCGCTGAAACTGGGCACTTTCCATTCCTGGAATCAGTTGAATCATACGCGGTTGCACCTGATCGCGGATAAAACGATAAACCTCTAAAGGTCGTCTCGCATTATCACGGTTCACCACACATAAGGCATTAAATGGGATTTGATACTGGCGTAATAACGCAGCAGCCTGCATGACTTTGGCATGCGTCGGTTTTCCACCTTTGTTATAGCGATGGATATCATGTAACTCGGCAGGCCCATCTATGGATAAACCCACCAAAAAATCATGCTGTTTTAAAAATGCGCACCAGTCTTCATCCAGTAACGTACCATTGGTCTGCAAATCATTTTCAATACGTTGATGAGGTTTGGCATATTTCTTTTGCAGCTCAACCACTCTTTCAAAAAAGGCTAAGCCCATCAGCGTCGGTTCGCCACCTTGCCAACTAAAAATAACTTCATTGCCCGTTTGCGCTTCGATATATTGCTTAATATGTAACTCAAGCATCGACTCAGACATACGTGGAACTTTTGGTTGCTGTAACATGTCTTGTTTATGCAAATAGAAGCAATAACTACAGTCTAAATTGCACTGTGCCCCAGTGGGTTTGATCATCACGTGATAGCGATAGGTTTGTCCCTGCACTTGCAGGCTTCTTAAAGGCGGAGATTCAGCTTGTATAGGTATCATTCGCATTTTAGAGTCCTCATTTTTTTCAGCGTTCAGGCACAAATTCACAACTGTACAAAACCATGTACACAAGTTATTTTGCGAAAAAAGATCTGGTAGTTTCATTCCATTCACTGCATGAAGTCGGCTAAAGACCCAAGCCATTTTTTGTTTTGAATGGATTAACCAGAGTGATTATTGCCGTTAAACATGCAACAGGAAGGCTGCTATACGATGACCTTGCAAATCTTTTGATAATTTCAATGTTTTATAATTCATTCTCTTCTTATCCCTAAGCTTAATTTTCATCAGCAAAACCACTGTGTAAGAGTAAAAATCAACAGCCAATTCCAATTTTGGCCTACTGAAAAATACTGACCCATCTCACACAGTTGCATTGCTTGGTAGAGCACGTTATCAAACTTTGAAAACAGAGAAACCACTCAAAAGAATGGTAATTGCATTTTTTATGGTCTCTTTTTATTAAAGCTTTCTTCGGATGCAGATCATGTTCTAAAACTTATTATTCTTTAGTGGGTCCATGATGAATAAGCTCATAAAAGTAGGTTTTCTAATTTATTTTCTTAAAACTTATTCGAGAAATATATAGATATCCTTAGATTGCACAGCAGCTATATGAACTTAATGTAAAATTGATATTGAGATGTGTTCAATCATGAATGTACTTGCTCAATTTAACAGAGAATGTTTTGAAATTGTCAATAATCAGGGGTGTCTATTTGTTCGAGGCTTTGTTGCACAAAGCCGCCTAATACCAGAACAATAAGAGAATAGGAAAAATCCTATATCCTACTCAATTCAGGCAGTTCAGCTCAATCCACTTTGAATAATTGATAGTAGCGTAAAAAATTCATACCAATACAATACCTCGAAAAGGCTGTTTTGTTAAAGATGTTCATTCAAAGTGGGTTTTTTATAAAACCTATTGCTAGTAAGTCCAAAAAGTAATTGTAAAGATTATTATCAAGATCATAAAAAACATAGATACTTTAATGTAATTCCATAGTTTTTTATGGTGATCTATAATGTATATACTTGTTTCAAAATTAATATTACTAAATATTAAGAAACTTCTTTTTTTTAAAAAAAATTCTAAAGAATTTCTGGAAAAAAAATCTATTACATTAATCATCATAACTGCTGTTACAACCAACTCAATGTTAGATATATCCATAGATTTTTTTTTATAAATATTTATACCGAAAATTTTCTTCTTTAATATTTCATTACTATTTATATATTTTGATGCCATTTGATGGAATATAGCCCAAAAGATAATACTTAATATTAGTGAAATAACTATTAAATCTTTTATATTCATTTTAATCTTTCATACCCATATTCTACAACTGCTTGACCTGTTACTCCACCAACATATCCTCCGATAAGAGTAGGCGAATTCAAACATGAGGTGCGACAGTTTCAAAAGCCTTATGATAATCAACAAGCTGAGCAAATTTCTCTAATGGTGTAAGCCAATCTAACGCCTTTCTAGGACGAGTATTCAGTGACATGGCAAC
>NZ_MVOM01000041.1:0-35582 GCF_002018895.1 Acinetobacter sp. MF4640
ACCATCGGTTACGGACTGCCGGACTTCGCAGAGGAACTCAACTACGGAGTCGATCTATCAACCATCTGATAATGGTATCAGGTTGGTGGGGTAAAGGTGCCCCATCAACCATTAAATCCGTATACCCTTTTATTTAAACCTTATAAATGGAATCAGGGGGCGCTATGGCAATAGCAATTCCAAAGCAATTTGCTGGTTTTGGTCTAGCAGTTGCAATTATATCTGTGGCTAATCATTTCGGATTGGTCGATCTCTTTGCTCAAAGTGCTACACGGGCAATATCGAAACAAGCTCAATCAGTAGAGTCAGCCAATCCAGGCCAACCGAATGAACCTGAAAACGGTCTACAAGTGGCAAAAGACTATGCTGAACATCAAAAAATGGTAGCCAATAGTGCAGCCATGCCATTTAAAAAAGAAGTGATTAATGTTTCCAGTATGGAAAACACACAACATTTTGGTCCTGTTTCAATGGAATCTCAAAATGTTGATACTGTGTTTATCATTCGAGATAAGGCCACTAAAAGGTTACGAGCCGTTGTTCAGGTACCCAAAAAGCAAACTGTCAATATATCTCTTCCAATTGGTCAATACACCATTCAATATGCCCAAAACAATTATATTAAGGATGCTCCATGGCAAGGCTTAAATAAGTTTTGGGGATACGGCACTACCTTTTTAGAAAGTAACCTTGAGCATAATGTTACCTTGGTCCAATATCCGAATAATAGTGGCTACTTTATTCGTGGTACTGGAATTATTGTAGGTGTAGAAGATGGCACCCAACCAGACGAACTCGCTAAAAACGAATTTGTTAAAATGTAACCATCAGCTTTAAGCAAGATGTCACCTATACGGTGGCATTTTTATTTATAAAAAAAGAAAGAATAGTGCACGGTTTTAGATGGTTTTATTAAAAATGATAGGTATTTAAACAGTGCTATTTACTCGGTATATACTATTTTAAAGAATAACGCTTAAACCCTCCCTCAAAGTTAATTTTTTAGTTTAATATAAGCACATATAAGTACTCGTAAGAGTCGTTTTAAAGTCTTGGATCATGCTATGTGACCAAGTAGGAGACTATAAAGTGAATGAAGTTAAATGGCCTAATTTAACTGGTCTTGGTGCGCGTCTTGTAGTATCGCCAGCCAACAATTTTCGCCCAAAAACGGCGATGCTTGTTGTTAATGAATTTGAGCAATTCAAAAAATCTATTGAACAAAACAGTTCTAAGCAATTTGAACAAGTGTTAATGGATGCCCATTTTTATGAAGTGCAAAATGATGATGGTATTCATGCGTACTACTATAAGAACCCGGCAAAGTCTGGTATCGATCTAAACGATCTTCAGAAGGTCTTTCCAGCGTTTACCAACGATATGAAAGTACCGACTAAGCAAGAAGATATTTATCTCACCAATCTACCGTTTAAGAAGAACATTCCGAACTGGAAAAGTTACTTCGCATCAGCGACCGAACGCCTTTCCGCTTTCCCTGAAGTGTATGTCAGTAAGCTAAACAATGGATCTAATATCCTTGATACGCTGAAAACCAGTCTTCAGGAATCGAACAAATCCTACTTGGCTCAATTTCAGTCTTCAAAAATTCCTTTTAATCGTCTTCAAGATTATGGCTATGAAAATATCTTCTCTAAAGTCTATCTAGATGAAGAATCGGCGATGGCCAGTGGCGAAAGTTCAGATAATCTAGCAAAAATTAAGTTGTCTCCATTTGCAGTACCCGTCAATTACGAAAAAGATGGTTCGTTACTGATTATTGATGACTTGCGCCATATTCCTGAAATCTTTGCTCATGATCCGTATGAAGCATTGGGGTTAAATGACAATATTAACCTGGTGCATTTTGCTCATGAATACGAGTCCACTTTTAATCAGCTGATTGAGCATGGCCGTGGCAACAGAATGTTTAACATGAGCTTTAAAGATGTTGATGCTTATGTACAAAAATTAGCTTCTGATCTTGTTGTGATAGACCGTGTGTTTAATCAACAGCAATTGCCGTATCCAAAGCTATTAGAATCAGCTAAACAAGGTATTCCAGCTTTTTATAAAGATGAACACGGCACATGGATGGCGTCTAAACAAGGTATTGAAACACGCCTTGTAGATAAGATGGTGTATGACGCTGCCATGCTTCGCCATGATGTCTTACAACAAATGGTACGCCAGATGCCAACAGGTAAAGTTTTCTTTGCCGATCTGAGCCAAGAGTTCTCTGAATTCTCTGTAAACATCGTTCCTAAGTTTAATGCGCTCTATGATCACCAATCTGCTGAAATCAAACAGCGTAAACTAGAAGAACAACTCAATGAATCAAATGTTAACGAGATCTTGAATGATCTTGATGTTAATTTTGAGGCAACTGAGAAGGCATCTATTACTGAGTCTGATCTACTCAACATTGCAAATGACCTCCCTACTCCAGAAATTGATGATGTTGCCGTACTTAAAGAGCTCTTAAAGTTTCCTGAAGAATTATTGGATGCAAGAGGCAATGACAAGGTGCGTGATTTCGCGCCGTCTATGCTTGAAATTAGACAGATCTTGGATGTCTATGTCATTCCTAAGGCTACTGAACAAGCTCAACAAATTGAGAAGCAATATAGTGATTATCTAAATCAGAAATATGCTGAAATTCAAGATGTCGTGCGCTCAGCTACACAAACAAAAAGCTTTAGCGTAGATGATATTCAAGCGATCTCTGACGAAATCGACACACACAATGTTGAGATCTCAAAACAGTACAATGAAGTTAAAAAAGTCTTATGGCAAAGTGAAACTTTGGTATCTGGCATTACGTCTGCAACAAATACCTTTTTGTTTAATAAAAACAGCTTCTACTACGCTAAAGATGAAAACGGCAAATTTGTAGGTTTTGAATCTGAAGTAGAAAGCAATCAACACAAAGCGGATCTGTTCAAATTACTGTCTAAGCAATTCGACAATCAATTGGTTTCAATTAACACGCCTGAGCTTCAGGAATTTGTGAATAATGAAACTGCAGTTGATATGTTGATGTCACGCACGAACAATTATGTTGAGCAAAATATCAATGATTTTGTTGCTGGTGATTTTTCTGCGCCGTTAGAGCTAGAGCAAGATGCACAGCGTTTAGAGTTAAGCGATCTGTGCACGGCTGATCTTGCTAATAACGATAAATTAGCTTCAGCGTATTTTGAAGAGTTTACTCGGCTTCTTGATGAATCAAACTTTGATGAAGCATTTTTAAAACAATCTCTATCACAAACTAAAAGTGCGTCATTCTTAAAGAACGGTGTAAATGAGATTTTATTCCGTAATTTATTGGTGCCAAATGCAAGTGAAAACTTCAATCGTAAGACTAAATCTGATTCTGTTCCTGAGGATATTTTTGCTAAAACTTCATCACATACAGATGGGTTTAGTCTGGACCGTCAGTTCAATCGCTTTGTTGAGGTTCAAAGCTTCCAAAAGGCATTAACAGCCAAATATCCGCAACAAGACTGGTCATTTATCACAAAGGATGACCGTGGCGAAAACATCAAGTCGATTGCTGAAGATATGCAATCTGACATGGAAGAAGACCGCAAAGATGCAAAGGATCTGTTGTCGAGTATCGAACGTCAGTTTTATTCTAAAAATTCGACCTTATTTGTCTCGAACATGGATCTCGCTGCAGATGAAATCTATGTTCAGATTAAACCAACGGGTGACATTGACGATTTAAAAGTTAAAACCGTTAAATCAAATGAATTTGATGAAAACAAACATTTTTCATTGTCTACCGATGGCTACAAAGCAACAAATCAAGCGTATGCGAACATTGCCAAGTATTTTGTTGAGAAAACCCTATATCTAGAAGACGGCGATTATGACAAGGCACAAAAAATAGCTGCCTTAGTGATTGCTGGTGAAGATAAAGAGCTCAAACAAGAAACTAAGAAAGTCTTTGGTGTAGAGCTGACTGCAGATGACTTGAAGCAAGTTCAAAGCATGCAGTTAGAAGATGGTAAGCTCCAGTTAAACAAAACAGCCCTACCGAACCACAACTACAACAACATTCAGCTATTCAACTATCTGAACCTGATTGATATTAATCAGCGTACAGTTTTTGGCAAATTTGATGTTGAAGTACAAAAAGAATTTGAGGTGATTAAGGATCTTCTCAAACCTAATGTAGCTTTTCAGAATAACGTTAAATATTTTTCGCTATCAGCTGAAGAAGAGAACGTACAGTTCAATAGTGAATCTGAATACTTTAACACTCAGCTAGAAAATGCTGTAAAGCACTATGAAGATCACCACGGCGCAATCAAGATCCCTGATCATGATTTGTTTATCACCGTGTTTCAAAAGAATGATCTTCAGTATATACGCCTCTACAATCATAAAGACAAAAATGCGCCGTTTATTGGGCATTCAGTTTCCCTAGATGCCAATATGCATAAGGCTACTGGCTTTAATGATAGAGATGCGGTTAAAACGTCTGCGAATGCTTTGTTTAAGTTATCGACTTCACGCAACAGCATGACGTTTATGCCTCCAGCTAAGTTCACTTTTGAAAAATATTACGAGTCAGATCTCAACTTCTTCAAAGCTAAAGACAGTCAGCAAACTTTAATCAATAAAGTGTTTACGTCTTTACCAAACAAGATGTTCCAGTACATTTCTGATCATCCATCTAATTTCAACTCTAAATTAGATTTCATCAGCAATCTTAATTCTGCAACATACGAAAAGTTTGAGGATCTTAGCTACGAGAAAAAACCGAATGAAGTCACTGAGCTTCTGAGCAACATCTCTCCAGCGTACACCTATGTTATCGCTCATGTAGATGGCCAGACAGCAATCATGCCTAAAAACTTAACCAAAGTTTTTGATGTTCAGGCATTTGAAGAAGTTCATCCGTTTGATTTGGTGAACTCTAAACTTCAGAAAAGCGATCTTAAAGAACTTTTTAGCAATGGTATCAATGGTGAACCTGATCCATTCATTAATAAGCTCAAATTTAGTGTTGTATTAAACCGTGTAGGCAATCCAGAACTTGAGGATATTCAGCCTAGATTTATGTTAGAGCAGATCGCCGTGAATGAGGCGTTTGCAGAAAAATATAAAACCTTAACCGCGTTAAATGAAGTCAATGCCGTCATGCTTGAGCATGTCAAAGCATTACAAGATACGGTTAAACAGGCTTATGCTGAGCATTTTGTAGGTTCCAACCCTAAAGTTCACCAATACAAGTTGCTAAACAAATCATCTCAACAAGATGAAACACCGCAATTGTTTATGGTTGATACGGACTATGAGCCTCAATTGACTGCCGTGCTTCTTCGTATACCGTCTCATGACTATCAGTATCAATTGATTACTGGTTTTGATGATGTAGACCAGTTTAGTCACGAAATCTTAAATGCTATCGAATCTAAGGTTAATTTCGGTACCACTTTAGAGCAATTAGCACTATCTGACTTGCCTGAAATTCAGATTAAACACAAAACTGACTTTGAGAATAAACAGTTAGCAAGTTTGCATTTCCAAACTTTGATTACGAATACGCTTGGTGCTCTATACGATCAAACCGCACACATAAAGCCGTATATCAAAACTGAAAATCACAAATTGTTTTTGGCCATCAAGCCATCGACCGACAATGAATATGCATCGGTTAAACTTTTTGGTGATAAGGCCGATATTCACGGTGATTACAAGTCTCTGTGCGTTTTTCCTGTTAAAAGTATGCGCTCAGTTGAAGATGTCTTACAACTTCAAAACCGTGTGTTTACTGACTTCACGTTTATCGATCAATTGGTACCAAAAGACAAATATGTGCCTGTTGATGTAAAGGTAGAGCCAAGTGACTCCCCGGCTACGTACTTAGGTGATGTAGGTGCCAAGTTTGGCGGTGCACATAAAGATCGCTACGGTGAATATATTTCATTGGAATATATTTCAGCGACATCAGCCGATCAAACAGCTACGGACTATCGAAAAGCAAAAATCGTTGCAAATAAAGAATTCCAAGCTTGGTACACCAATACGCCACTCGGTATTGATGACAAAATATTCGTAAAGGCAATGTATGACTACTGCCCAACTAAACCGTTATTCTCTAAAAATGCGTTGATGCTTGATAGCCAACGTGCGACAGAATTACGTGCGTATGTGGCTGTTGTTTCTAACATCAGAAATTTGATGGTAGATACTCAAGAAGAGTTGATTCATGCGGTAAGAAACAATAAAAGCTTATCTGCTGAAAGTCTTGGTATGACTGATCGCCAACGTAAAGACTATATCGGGCTTTATAGTAAAGGTACCAAGAACAACTACAAAAACTATTTCCAATTGCTTAGCAATTTGAATGAGTACTACATTATGCCAGAACATACAGGCGGTATCAGTGTTCAGCTTGAGAAAATCATCGAAAAAACGATTGATAAAGAACTCAGTGAGATTCTATCAACAGGTAAGATCTTTGATTTTTACGGTAAGTCGAAAGTCACTAAAGATGTGAGCGATGCGATCAGCAACATGCAACGTACTGGCTTATATTCAACTGTGCTTGAACCATACGTTCTGAAAAGTGCGATTGAAAGTGGTTTAGTTAAAGCTGAATCTGCACCTATTTATGTAAAAGATCCCGTTGCACCAGTTATAGAAGCAACGACTGAAGCTGTGAATACACCTAAAGCACCACGTTTGCCGTCATTTACCAGTGAAGTGAAAAAACTTGAAAATGGTTTTGTGACTGAAAAAGTCCAATCAAGCATTTACGGATTGTTAAATTACTCTCGTACTGGTCCTGATCATCGCCAAGGTGCCGATGTGGATTCATTCAAGCTTAAAGATGACTTTTCTATCCGTGGTGTTGAAGTAGGTAATAAAGTTAGTCCTGTGGCTCAACAGTTGGTTAATGCCGTGTATGACTCATTGGCTGACTTAAAACAACTCATGGGCTTTAAATCAAACAATGGTTTATTGAACTTGGGTGTTGCTTTGGCTTCACGCGGAATTAAAGGATCTGCAGCGCATTTTGAGCTGTCTAAGAACGTGGTTAACTTAACTCGTGATAGCGGATCTGGAAGTTTGGCTCATGAGTATGGCCATGCGCTAGATGCACATTTGGGGATGTTGGAAAAAGCGGAAGTATATAAAAATCACGCTCAAATGAATCGTTCTGTACTTCAGGACTATTATGAAGACATTCCTAATTTTGAGATACCAGGTGCACGACACTTCTTATCAAATATGTTGGATGCTGGATACTCCCCTGTTACTGAGTCCGGTCGTGCTTTTGAAAAGTTACATCGTGCGATGATGAATGAGCCAGTTCAGCCAATGAAAAATTACGGTCAAGTACTTCATGAGAATGCTGAGACTGCAATCAAGGCGTACCACACTGTTGCTGATTCAATGCATGATGAAGTGATTAAGAATAAAGAGAATTATCCTAATTCTACGCGCAAAACTTTAAACAGCTTCTTTGACTGGCACCAAAAGCACTATGAAGATCTCATTCGCCGTCAGTTTGAGAAAATTGAAGAGTACTTGAAGAAGTATGAGCGTGAATATAAAGCTGATACAAACCTATCTTTCTTCAGTACGGTTCAAGACAAGGTGGATGTCATTGTCTCTAAAATTAACACTGACATTAATGCTATAAGCTTTAAGTCGTTTGAGCGCTATCAGCAAAAACTTAATGATATGCGCCAGCCAGAACATCATTTACCTACAACCGGTTTGGAAGAAAAAATTACAGGTGTTGCGACTGCAGCGAATGTGGATTTAAAAACACTATCGCAAAACCTATCTGAATACTTGATAGAGTCATCTAAATACAAGTTCTATAACCTGGTAGAGAAGTACATGCCTGAGGGTGTTAAAAATCCTCATACTCAAATGCAAAACTTCTTTGATAAGTCACAAGACGTTGAAGTAAACGTAGGTGATATTCGTTTTAGTGACAATCTATCGCGTTATAAAAAGGATTGTTTAAATATCGACAGTGCTGAAAATCGTGCAACGCCGTATTACGCGACCAGTACCGAAATGTTTGCCCGTTATTTTGAGACTTATTTGTACTCTAAAGTTTCAAATGAAAATGAAATGAAAAACTCATTTTTAATTGACGGCTACCCTACCGTACAACCTAAAGGTTTAGAGTTTGAGATCTGCAGAAACTTGACTGAACAATTAGTCGAAACTTGTGTGAATGAAATATTTGATCAAGATCTGCAAAACGAAAATACCCAAAAAATTATTGCTGAAGTTTCGATTGAAAAAGAAAATGAAGCTGACCAATTAAGACTTGAGATGTGAGATAACTAAATGCAATACGAAAATATTCATGAAGCAAAAACGCCACTGAAAAGCATGATTACTCGTAGTCATGCCTATATTCGACTGTTGGTAGAAAAAAGTATGGCTGATGGTATTAAGTTTAAATATCACAACGGTAGACGTTTAACTCAAATTGATGATCCTGAGCGTGTTGTTTCTCAAATCTTCCCTTATTTTTTCCGTTTAGTTTTCTTGGAAATATCTACTTATTACGGTCAAACATTTGATGGTCTTAAGTTTCATTCTAAGAAACGTGCAACAGGAACATTGCAATTAGAGGTCAGTATTCTTGAAGACAAAATACCGAACCAATTAGAGTTTTTCACCTTTATTAGTTACGTTTTTAACTATGGGTTTTTAAAAAATCAATTCCATGAAGACTTAACCCTTTTAACCAAAGCAACAAAGTTTGCCAGTTAAAAGTTAGATCCATTTTAAATCTTAGATTTAGGTATATACTGAAAATAATTTTTAAATATTTAAACTTTCAATGTGGCTTTATAATCAAATAAAGCCATATTGATTTAGAAACAAGTTAGATATTTATGAATTAAAAGTGTGGCGAAAGTATTAGTTTTATAAGTCAAACAGTTTGCAGCTTTTCAAGTAACTGTTGTAATGAAATAGTCATAATTGAGTCGCTGTACATTTGATGTGTATGCCCTTTTATTAATCCCATTGGAGATGATCGAATGCAAAAACCATTGCATGAAAATCTTGAAAACTTTCTGCCTTACTTGAAAAGTGAACTCGCTGCCAAAGGTATTTTAAGTGCGTCACTCAAAACCATCTTTTTGAACTACATTGATCAGATCACAAAAGAGAATAGATTCGTCACCCATACCAATACGACCGATCGACAAATTGTATATATAGAACGTGGCGATGATGCATTGATGTTGCGCTTTAAATATTTTGTTGAAAATAATGAGTACTTAGAAGTTGAGTTAATCATCACGGATACTCATGTAAAGTTGGTTTATGCTGAATCACCAGAATTACACTTGCTTTATGATGATGAAACACCAATTTGCTTAGATGCTGGCCAGTTAATCAAGTGTACCAATGACTATGGCGCATCACTTGCTACTTTAATTAGCGCCCTATTCCAATGTTTACTCAGTGATGATCCACAAAAAAATATCCAAGACGTACTTAATCAAACTAATCTTTTTGACAAAGTTTCAGATGAAAATGCCGAATTAAACAAGGGTTCACATGATTTCGATAACCGACAAAATCAAGCAAATATCTGGGTTTTCTGATTCAGATTCAGAAGTTGTTAAGGATAGTGTTTTATCCTTATCTACTGCTTTGTGGATCATGAATATACTCATGTCCACAAATTTTGTTATTGGTTTAACCAAGAGAGATCAGAAGCTTTTTGATATTGCTAAAGAAACGCTGATTACTGAAATGAAGCGGTTAAAGTACAATCTTAACGATTATAAAGTACTCCCTGTTTCAAAAAAGAATGAACCGCTTTTGCTTCAAATTAAACTTGAACAAAAATCAGATCAGATCATAGATTTAGTCAATGCCAATTTAAAGGATTTATCCAAAGACGAGTCCATGGCTATTGAAGTTCTTTATGCAAATTTAATGAATAGTAATAGTGGTGTTTGCATCACTATAAGCGATATTCATGATAAAACAGCGCTTCAAGTCTGTGAGATTCTTACTGACATTTCAAAAGAATTAAAGGTATCTACTTTATCCGATGTTCTTGATATTTATGCACGACCAATTGAACATAATAATGCCAAGGTGAGCTTTAACCTGGTGAACCCATGGGCATTATCAACCGATAGAAAAAAGACTCTTTGCATCGCTGCACCCATATTCAATGAATACAACAGTCCATTTAAATTGATTGCACTTCTTCAAAATATCATTTATCTAATTAATCAGAAGTGTACTAAAGAGACGGACCTTCTATTCGATTCCATTAACCTACCAAAATTTCAAAATAGACTTTTTGGCCAAAGCTTTTTTTATATTAATTAGGACTAACCATGAAAAACCAAACACGCCCATTTACTGTAGTGTTGTTGGCTCCTATTGCAGAACAACCTATTCATGCTTTAGTTGCGCCATCAGGTGATTCAATTCTGTTATCACAAGATACGAAAGTCTCTACTCTCGCAAATATTCCAGATATGATCGAATCTGAGTTCGGTACATATGATGAATTTCTTATCGAACATCGCGATCAATTTATGCTGTTTAACCAAGTCGTATCTGATTTAGATCCTGATCTAATTTTTCCTAAAGTGCATTCAGACCTACTTGAAGATAGCTTATGTATTATTCGTTCTATTTTCGCTTTTGAACGTTTCAAATTAGAAGAAGAACAAAAGAATGCTACTCGTAATGAGCCTAAAGAAATTAATCAAGAATATTTAATGAAACGTGCGATAGACCAGGCAATGACTTTAGAGCAAGATGTTTCTGACCTTTCATCAAATGTAGAGCGCTTACAAAGCCCGATGTCTTAAACTCCATTAAATATATTTAAAATTAACTTTAAACCCTCTCTTAAAACTTATATGCTTATTAGTAATAGTTTAAGGGTGTGGTTTAAAGTATTTTTAGATGGATACAAATTTAGTTTTTTTCGATGACTTTAACGCTACTTCTAACACCTCTTCTGGTGAAAATCACCGTTCTTTAAATAACGTACTATTCTTCTTTCTCAACTATCATAAAGGTACGTTTTTAGCTGATACGATATTTTTTGATACCCACTATCAAACAATTGACAACCGTAATATTGTCGGGGTTTTGCCAGTTCTTTTTAGTATCTGCCAGATTGACCGTTCAATAGGTCACACCGGGCAAATAGTCGATATTCAACAGGATCTAAATAACGTAGATGAAGATGATTATGAACCTGTAATTGATATAGATGATACGCAAACATTTAACTTGTTCTACCACTTCCTTAAACCATCCAATGATGCACCTGTAAAACCACACCTTAATCAACTAAAAGTATTACCAGACAACTTAATCGATTCGATTAAACACCATGAGCTTTTAAATTACATTCTTGCTCTCATTGAGAATAAGATCTGGACCGATTCTGATGTATTTACGTATGAGTACAAAAATAGGTTTTTGTATTGCGTTTTTATCTATTTGTCCAAGACCATAGATCTAAGTTTTAATAGCTCTCACGATTCTTTCACGAGCTGGCTTGAGCTGCGTAACCTATCTTGGTTTGGTGCTAATGAAGTTGATACCAGTGACTTTGCAACATTAGAGCTTTATATACATGCCCTATCCTACACGCTAAAACTGGCAAACCATGTTGTAAAAGCAATCATCAATAATAATGTGACGCCGTTTAAAGTTGCACCACAAGAAGAATTGTTTTACTTTTTTGCTGAACGTACAGACGCACGTTCTCCTAATGAAGAGACTACACCGCCGTATACGCCAGCGGAAGATGATGAAACTTTTTCCACTGAACTTTCTAGTGCTCCAGTACCAGCACCGTCAAATAAGGAAACACCAAAAGTAACCGATGCTTATTTATTGGTTGGTGCGGATCTTGAGGATTCTGAGTCCACAACACCAGAAAAGAATGTGATTACTCAAGACTTCAACTATCAAGCACGTTTAAATGAATTGTATGAGCTGTCAAAATCCATCAAAGATGAAATTATAGATGCTCCAATCATTTCTATTAATCAAGCGTGGAATATAGTGCAAGATAAATGGAAGTTTTATCTCGATACTTTTTCAAGTAGCTACTTCAATATGAATGATTTTGAGAAGACGGCTATTCTTAAACAATTGAAATCACTCAAAGCCAGTATTTTTATGAACTGGTTTGATATTAAGTCGGGTGCTGGCCAGCAAGTATTTATTGATCTAGTGTCATACGACACGTTTAAGATTGAGTTTCTTTCTTCTGAAGCTAAGATGATCCAAACTTACATGAAGGACCGTATCAAAAATCAGATGTATTTTGAAACTACGGCGCCACAACCAAAGTTTTTGAGAAATCTAAAAAACTTATTTAATGAACGTGTCGATACGCAAAAAATTAAAGACATCGAAAACACTGAACTTTTGTTGAAGGTGAATGGCATTCTTGACGGTGTTACTAAAGATCTCATTGACAATATCAATCTGCATTTATCAAATGACATTTATCTTGTGAACTACTTTTCTAATGTAGATAAGGAACTGGAACCGCCCAAATATCACTTATTAGATATTTTGCTTCGTACTTCAGTGCTTAACCTTATCTATGTTTGCCCTACCGCATCACTCAATGCAACCAAGGATCTTCTAAATGCAATCACTGATCCTGAAATTGAGGTTTCAGCTTTTGATACATTCGACCGCAAACAATATCAAAATCAAATTGTAAAAGAACTCGCATGTTCATTCCGTCAGCGCATAGATCCATCTGATCTTTTGAAGCTAGATATTACGTAGATATAAAAAATGCCCATCATTCGGGCATTTTCTTTTTAATGGTTAGGCTTACCAAGGTCTAGGCTCTGGTGGGCGTGATGTGTATTCGTTATCCGTATTGTTTTCAGATTCATTGTCTTGGTCCAATTCTGGATCTGTTTGTTTGTAGCGGTTTTGGTAATCTTGCTGCTCAATTAAATCTTCTAGAGCCATTTCTTTAAAGTGGCCAACAAGTAATGAACGTGTTTCTTCTTGGTATTCTGGTTCTTGCGCTAATTGACGACCAATTTCATTCGGTAGTTTATTGTCGTAGATATATTTTAGGTTGGTTCGTTGTGTTTGTAGTGTAGGTTGTGGGTTAAACTCGTCAGTAAGGGAAACTACTTTAGCTTCACTAAAACTAGCACCACAATTAAAAACGGCTCTGGTCGCGTCTTGAAGTATATCTTCTTCGTTCTGTATGTTTTCCATTTGGCTTAAACTCTTTATTAAAGTCAGAATCTTAAAATTAAGATATGTATTAAGATACCCAATTATACTTCAATAAATTTTCAATTTGTACCTTTAACGCTTCTTGCTCTAATCTGTCTAAACCTATTGTTGCGATGTTTTCTAAAAACTTGTCTTTAAACTCGTTGTAACTTTCTATATCGTCTTTTTTAATGGTTTTGTCTAGATTTAACGTAAGCATGAGGTTTAATACTTTTAATATTTTTAGGTTCTTCCGTTTTTTGAGAACTTCAATAGGATCTAATTCAAAAGTATTTATTTTATCTAGTTTTTCTTTATAAGTTATTGCCATTAAAGGATTTATGCTTTGGTTGAGTATGTAGGATAACTCTAAAACAGTTATATCTTTCCCCATATCTTTAGATACAGATTTCTTAATTTCCGACAGTAAAATTAAGTGAGATGTAAACTTTGCTTTATCCATAATAGTCTCTTGTATTTAAACTAAATCATTAAAATAATTAGCAAGTCATGTTTAAACTTTCTGTATATACCAATAACAGTTTTGTGATACATTATTGCTAATTTAAAAACCATTGTTATTTGTAATAAAATGGTTTTAATGATTCTTTGGTTAAAAGGTATTAAGCCTTTTAGTTAAACGTCTAACTTGTAATTTATAACACTTTGCTTTTAGTCGTCTTAAGTAAGCGATGTATAAGAAGCATTAAGAAAAACGGTGAGTTAGCTATGAGTTTATTTTGTCAATCGACAAATCCGAATTGTGATGGCGACCAAGCCGTTACTCTTCTCTCATCTATCTTTGGACACGACTTCATCAATGCGTTTATCAATGCGTCTGGACCAGCCTCGACAGTACCATCATCAGGTTTACTCACTAATATATTATTAGGCGGTGTAGCTAGTGTGGCAATGTCGTTGGTTTTGGTTTTTGCGATCGGTATTGGTTTAACAGCACTTTTGAAAAGCGCCCAGGACGGTGAAGCTTTCGGGAAAGATTCAAAAGTCACTACGATGTTTTCCCGAATATTATATTCGATTATTTTACTTTTACCTACGGCGTCCGGCTACTGTTTCATTCAAGTAGTCGTGCTAGGTATGGTGCTATGGTCAAATAATGTATCCAATACAATTAATAATAGAACGTTAGGCGAATCCTTAATGGCTTCGGCTAGTTTATCAGATACGCACGATCATCAGCGTGACATCTTTGGATTTAGGAAAAATGCGCCTGTTATGCTTCGCCAGTTGCATTGTATTAACGTTCTAAACCAAGAGTTTTATACTCTACCGCCAGCATTCGGGCGCTATTTTAGTGATGGTGCTTATGGGGGGAATGCTAATCCTGGTGTTAGCATGACTGCAGTAGAGAAAAAGCAAAACTACATTGATAAAACCACTAAAACTGCAAGTAACTGGACATCTGTTACTTATAACTTCGCTTACGCTGACAGCCGTTTAGAAGTTGGGGGCAAAAAAGAGCCGATCTGTGGCGGTGCTTCAATGAACGTTGTTAATCCAGCTGCGGTTAATGCTGAATTAATGGACATTCCTGTTTATAAACTTCGCCAATCAGATCAAAACAAGATCAACGTTGCTTTGGCAAATGTTCAAGCTAAGTTACAACAAGAAAAGAACAATCTATATCGTCAATTCTTTATCGATTTAGAAAAGTGGTATATCGCATATCAAGTAAACCCTAATGCCACTGAACAGGAAGGAACATTCCCGATTAGTAAAGCTGCTATGGATGCTTTCAATGCGCTAGTTGATGATTATGTGAATAAGAGTCATACCGTAACGAATAATGTTCTGACTTCTGAAAATGGCTATACTGCGGTTCAAACTGTTGTTAATACGCTAAATCAGCGCGGTTGGATGATGACGCCTGAAGCTCGTATTAAAGTAGGTCAATATCGCGCTATTGTTGAGAAGTATATTACTGAACCTTTGTGGACGTTCAACCCTCCTACACTGAATTCAGCAATCATGAGCAACTCAAAAGGTGAAGCAATTTATAACACCGTTTATGTTGCAATGGATAATGCTGTTGGTAGCCTTACATCCAACAATAATTGGGTGGCAAACGGCGATATTGCCGACACTACCAACTTAATATCAATGTCTACCGATGGTGGTGACTCAAACAAAGTATCCAACATCGATCAAAAGTTTTCGGCATATGGTTCTGCTTGGGCAACCAACATTACTAAATCATTGGTAATGGGTGTATTGGTCGGTGAAAAAGGCGATGCGGAATTATTAAATAATAATTCGTCAAGCTCAAATATCAGCCCTACTACATTGCACCGCAATACGAATGTTATCCGTAATATTCAAGATACTGGTGAAGCAATCTTAGTCTATAAAGCTGTGGCTCAAGGTACTGTTGTCGGCATGAAATTAGTCGTGCTTACTGCTCGTTCTGGTTCTGCACTTGTTCAATGGGTACCAGGGCTTAAGGGCGTAACTGAAGAAGGCACCAACGCTTTAGAATATGCCGTTGAAAATATCTTTGCTCCTATCCTTGGTCAGCTAGTAACGTATTTGACGATTCTTGGTGTGTGGATGGCGGTTGTTATTCCATATATGCCAATGATCTTCTTTGGTCTAGCTTGTGTAGGTTGGATCATCCATATCCTATACGCTGTGTGTGGTTTGCCTTTATGGGCGCTAATGCACATGATCCCTGAGCGTACTTTTGTCGGTAGCCAAACACAAGGTTATGTCACGGTATTAACGTTGTTCATGCGACCAATATTTATCATTGTTGGTTTCTGGATGGCTGAAATTATTATCGGGCCAGCTCTTGTTACGCTTACTGATATGTTCTTTAGCTACCAAGGTGCAATGAGCATCGCTTATTCATCTAATACGTTTACAGTTATCTTTACTGAGCTGATTACGTTTATCTGGAAGTTCTTCTTATATCTATTCTTGATGACTTCAGCGATCTACCTGATTTACGGGTTGGTATTTAGTGTTGCTGACCAAGTACAACAATGGATTGGTTCTGGATTGAATGGCGGTCAGTGGGGTGAAACAAACTCAAAAGAAGCTATTCAAAAGTTTGGTGGCGCTGCAAGTACGTTGTCTGGTCCATCTCCAGCATCTCGCCGTCCTTTACCGCCTGGTAGACGTCCTGATGGTGGTAAGGGTGGTCCAAACAATCCGAAAGGTGGTGGTGGTGGTGGCAATGGTGGTACAGGTGGTAATACATTAGGCGGTGCTGGTAGTGCGACTGCATATAGCCCTGTAAACATGCCAGCTAGATCCGCTTCTTTTGGCGCTGCAACTGGTGGTACAGGTGGTATTACTCCAAGTGGTGTCAGTGGTGGTACGGGTGGTACAACTGGTCTTGGTGCTAAACCAACATCACCTACCCCAAGCCAAGGTCAATCTACATTCGGTATGGGTGCTACAAGTGTAAGTGGTACAAATAATACGCCTACTACTGGTGGTGGTCTATATGGTGCAAATGCTTACGGAAAAACAGCTTCTACGTTTAATCGTGGTGTAGCTAAAGCATCAGCATCTAAGACTGGTTCTACTTTCGGTAGTGTGAATGTTGCAAGTGGTACTGGGTATACGTATGGTACTGGTTCGACTCCTAATGCACGTTTTGGTGCTAGTTCTAGTGCAACCAAGAAATCTAATATTTCTGGCCGTAGCTCTATGACTAATCGTGTGCGTTCAGGTTTAAGCTCAACTCTGTCTAAGTTTAAAGGTAAACCTTAAAATCTAGACAATAAAAAATGGTGCTTTTAAAAGCACCATTTTTTTTATCAAAATATTCATAATTAAAAGTTAATCTTCTGAATGTTGTTTTTGCTTGTAGAGTTAAAAATAAATCTACGAACGCCGATATTAACAAGTTGCTGTTGATCTTTCTCTAGCTGACCAACTGCATGACTGTAAGCACGGTTCAAATTGTTATATGAACGGTTTTGCACAAGTAAGTCAAAGTTGTTGATACGCTCTTTTTCTAACTCAATTTGCTTGTTATTAAGCTCGATGTCTTTTGCTTTCATTTGGGCGCAAACATTGTTGTACTTGTTCGCCAGCTCATTGTGCTTGCTTGTAACGTCATCAATGTGTGCGTTCGCTTCAGCAACCAATTCGTTATACTGATTTGTAATACCTTTGATTTTGTTTTCTAGCATTTCAATGTGAGCTAACAAGGCATTTTCATTCTTCAGGTGTACTTTGTTTTGGATTAAAAAGTCTAATCCCATTGAAGCGCGGTCAATCGCTTGGTCGAAAGTAGCGCTTAAAACGTGTGCGTGATTTAACATATTTAGATACCTCACTACTTTTATTAAATTAAAATATTAAAACCATGTAACCTTATTCTTAAACCTATCAATAAGATTAACGCTATATGTATATACTATCTTAAAACAAAACCTAAAAACTTTTTTTAAAGTATAAAATAAGTATTTAATCGTATATACTTAATCCGTCCACTTAGCTATTAGGGACATTTAATAAGAAGTTAATTTATTTTAAGAACTTCCTTTAAGCCTGGCGATTCACTTATGAAATTTAAACCCTCATTTCAATTAAAGCCCTTGAGCTGTGGCATTAAAGTCGCAATTTTAGTGACTTGCTCGGCTTTTATTTATACCGCTAACGCCGATCCTATTTCTGAAAACGTAACCGCTACAAATGCTAATACGGCAAAAGTTCCTAACAACGCTCAAAAAATGATTTTCCATAAATATTCGATCATGCCGAATGATGGGCGCCGTAGTGCTGGTCGTTTTGGTGAATTTCGTTTGCGAGGGGGCGCTGCTGGTAGTCATAACGGTATTGATATTAGTCGTGCGAATCCTAATGACCTTACACTTAAAGCAATTGGTTCAGGTTCTATTGTCTCTTATGACACACGTTCATCTGGTTCAAGCAACCAATCAACCACTAACCCACTAATTATGCAGATGGATACTGGCGATCGAATCATGTATCGCCATACTGATCCATCGTATCAAAAAAAATTTAACGCTTACCCTGGTCAACGTATTCAAGCTGGTCAAAACATCGCACACATGTCAAATAAAGGCTGTGGTTCATGTGCCGTGCATTTGCACATTGAATATGGTGTAAAGGCAAAACGTGGGCTAGATGTTTGGCTGAATAAAAACTTAGATCAAGTTTTTAAAAATCCATCCATTGCACTTCAGCAACGCGTTAAAGGATCTGCGCCATATGTGGGTAGTTCTGAATATAAGTTAACAGATCCTACGCCATATTTACCTCAGGACGTTGTGATTAGTGTCTCGCCACAAGGACAAGCATTAGAAAACAAATACACACCGTACTTGGGTAACACCATTAGGACTCAATGGAATGCCTTATATTCATCATCAACAGGAATCACCCTCCCCGTTTCTTCATCGGTAGATGGCATTGCAGTAAAACAAGGCAAAAAGCTTCCAGCACTTGCATTTAGTGGCGATGTTTCGATGGATGCTTATGGATCTGCACAAGTGCAAGTCGCTCAAATGATTGCTGACGGTACTATCTCACCTGAAGCAGCTGCAAGCGGTACCATTTATGCAAATGATGTTGCTCAATATGCACCGCCTAGAACTATATTTGGTGGTACGGCTGATGATGTGGGTTTTGATATTGGTGCACTTAATTCTACGCCAGCAGAATTAATTGAAAACATTGGTACTGGACGTTATGGCAACTCTAAATGGTTTAATGAATTAGCAACCATGTCGATGATGGGGCTTTTGATTGAAAAGCTAAACATTATCAATGCACAAAACTATTTGACTAAAGAGATCCATAAACAAAATGAACGCTTAGAGGCTCTTTTGGCAGCTTATACAGCGTCAGAAACTCAACGCTATTCTGGCCGTGTAGATGAACTTTATACGAAAGCTGAACAACCAACTGTTATTCCTGAAGTAGCAGTAGTTGAAATGCAACAGCTTTTTGAGGAAGGTGGAAACGGGCAAGTTTATTCAGATGCACAAATCTTAAAAGGTGGACAAGGTACTCCAGATCGTAAATGTGGTTGGGGTATACCAGGTGCTTTTGGTGCGGTTAAAGATGGTATTAAGCGTGTTGCTTTAAAACATGGTTATAACCCTAATGACGTTGCAGCTATTCTTGGTTTTGAATCTGCCGGTTTTAATCTTAAAATTGACAACAACGCTGGTGCATATGGTTTAAGTCAATGGACTAAAATTGGTATAACAGATATTAATGCTTCAGATTTAACAGCGAGAGGAATACCAGCTTCAATTAAATCAAACCCTAAGCAAATCACTACCCTGAGTGCTCAACAACAAGTCGAATTATTAGATTTATATCTTGCAGTAAAAGCACGACAACGTAAAAGCGACTATAATAATAAAACAATAGCTGGTTTTTATGCTCTAGTTTTAGGTGGACCATATAAAAGTCCTAGTCGTGAATATAATGCGAACAGAAACCTTGATAGAAACCCTCGTGATGGTGTTGTGACTTTAGGTGAAGCCGTTACATTTGAAGGTATTGTTATGCGTTTATGCCCTTACTATTCTGAATACCCTTAATAGAGCAATTAAAGGAAATATTATGAAAAACAGATTTTTGTCTTTATTGGGTTTTAGCCTTTTAGCATGTGCATCTTTTAATGCTAGTGCTAATACTAGCTCAGACTCTATTCGTGCTGAACTTGAAAAACTGCGCTTAGTAAACGTTAAATGTGCTGCGGTTTCTAACGATCCATTTGATGCAAAACACCTAAATTGCTATACAAATGTTTATAACCGCGCAAGTCAGCTTGGTAGCCTTGCTTCTAAATATATTAATAATGAAGAAGCTCCGCGTGTTCTAGCTGATCACAATCGAAACTTTACTCAGTTACTTGCTAACTGCGATCAGTTATACGCTGGCCAGACTGCAAAGTACAAAACACTAAGCATGCAATGTAAAGCGACCAACAAATTAGGTTGGGCAATGTTTATTCCGGCATTAATGAAGTAATAAAGGATCAGATTATGAAAAAGTTTTTAAGTTTAGCTTTGATATGTGCTGCTACCATTATTACGTCATCTGCCAACGCTGGTTATAAGACCAAAGCTGAAGCTATTCAAGCTTATAACAAGGTACAAGCCGATTATCAAAAATGCGTATTTAATTATAATGAAGCGCGTGATTCTGAGTACGGTTCACCAGAACTTAAGTGCAATACACCGTACAACCAATCATTAACACGTTTCATCAAAGACGTTCGTGCGGAAAGTCAAAAGAATGCTGCAGCTTGGCAAGCAATCAATATACAACATATTAAATTTAGCCAAAACTGTGATAGTCAAACTATGGTGAGTTCATACAATCCATCGTTTTTTATTCGTCAATCTTATATGTGTGAATCCTCTGCTTTTACATCTTTAGCACAAGTGGCAATCGACCTTTCTTATTAATTTCAAAACATAAAAAGGGCATCTATAAGATGCCCTTTTTTGTCGTTTGGTTTTAGACTTTTTCTATAATTGTTTCGGTATCTGGTGTTTCAACTTCAAACCCAAAGTGAAGATTACCGTACTCAATTGCTTCTTCTACCCAATGCAAGCCCATGTTTTGCTCATTTCCTACTTTGCTTGAATCATAAGCCTCAAGGGGCATCACCCTCTTAATATCATTTTCGATGAAAAAATATGTATAACAGTGAGGGTGCACGTAGATTCCATCAAAATAAAATGGAATTAAATATCTCCCCTTTAATTCCTTAAACTGCTCAATTGTATGTTTACTTGAAGCAATTCCACCGCCTGAATCTATGACAATGCTTCTAAAAGATCCTGAAGGAATATCAACGATAGCTAGGCCATCGAACGTTTCTACACCATTTAATATCTCTTTAGTTTTGAGAAAAACACCTGGTTCAAAATGGCGTTGCTTGAAATTAAAATCTTCTGTGAAACTAAAGTTTGACTTTGTTTCCTTTTCAATTAGATGAAACATTTCAAGAAGTGGTGTGATTATATCTGCGACCTGTGAGCCCTTTTTCTTAACTAGCTCCATGATATACGGTTCGTGATGAAACTCTCCGCGAATATAACTAGCATTGTGACATGCCTGAAACACTCTATTTTGCAGAACTTCAACTTGATTAGGCATTTGAAATCTCCATATTTTTTGAATTTAAGTGTTCCAATAAATCATTAATGCCATCTGTAAATAATATGTTTTTGGCTCGTGTTACGGTCACATACAACAGCCGTTTTTCATCTGCAGAAATCATTAGCTTTTTATCGAGAATTTTATAGTTAAACCCTTTTGCGATTAGGACATTATCCCACTCTAAACCTTTACTCTTGTGTGATGTGCTAATGACCAAAGTGTTTTTTGGGTCAGTTTCATCATCAGCCATACTATTTTCTAACGCCCACTCAATCACTTGCCATGAGTATTGGTTTGTTAGATCCAGAAAGGTTTTTAATTCTGTAGTTGCCCCCTCCACTTCTCCAAACACTTGTATATGGTCCACAAGCTCTTGGTAGGAAGAAAAGTTTTGAAGCTCTTTACACGTTGGCCGTTTATTTGCTCTCAGTTGAAAAATACCACTGAAAATATCTTTACTGCGCTTTCCATCAACCTCAAGACGTATTTTCTTTTCGCCATTAAGGTAGCTATGAAACTTAAAAAAGTATTCAAAAGCCGTAGCATTTGTTCTACAAATAATCGCGTTCAATGAAGATGGTGCATAACTTGATGTACTGAAAGTGGTAACTTTTGACGTTTTACTTGGTAAACCTTTTAACTGTCGGGTTTCACCAAAAAGTTTATTGAGAAGTAGATTAGCTATATCTGCAACTGCATTACCAAACCGAAACGACTGCTCTAAGTACAATGCTTCAAGATCTAGGTTCTGTAAAATATCTTTCGCACCCCTAAAGCCATAAATGCTTTGGTATGGATCTCCAACAAAAATAACTTTTGCTTTTTGACGTTTGAGTACATCTAGTATTAATTGGTCACTATCTTGGCTTTCATCTACCATCACGTAATCAAAATCAAGTTGTGGTTTTTGCAGTACCCACCACTTGAGATAGTAATCGTGTGTAATACCATAATCACCGTTTGGATCAACTACATCATTCCAGATCATTTTCGCAATTGAAGTGATTTTATCTTCAAGAACGTCATTGCGCTTAATTGATGTTTGTTCTTTTAATGCTATGTAAGCATGATCATTGGTAACAGTCTGATCCACTGTCATACAAAAATAACGTAATGTATTAAGGATAATCAGCGCTAATGTTAGATCGGTGAGTTGTCGGTTTTTCCCGTTGTACTGAAATCGAATGTTTTCAAGTTTAAACTTTTGAACAATATCTTTAGGAAGTAACGTAGGCTTGTTAATCTTATTTTTCAGCCAACCGGGTATATTTCTGTAAGCTAGGGAATGGAATGTAGAACATGTGACTGAATTCAATCCATATTCAGCGAATTTTTGATTAGCTTCATCTGCCATCTTTTTATTAAATGATAGATATAGTCCAAGCTTACCTAGTTGTTGCAAAGCACTACTACAGTGGATCAATGTCGTAGTCTTACCAGTACCGGCAAAAGCAATCAATTTAAAACTGGTTTTTAGTCGTGTTGCTTTATCAATTGCTCGTTGCTGTTCACTGGTAGGTTTTTGAGTAATTTTCTTCACAACCATTGCTTAATTTCGTGCTAGAAAAGAACTTGGTTTTTTGTTTTTCATTACAAGCACATCGCTTTCAACAATTTGCATCTGGCTTGCTAAAAAGTTAACTTGTTGCTTCAGTTCGTTTATATCGCTTTTTAGTTCAACTACTTGCACTTGCATCTCAAGGTTTGAATATTTGAGCTTGTTATTCTCAGTTTCTTTCTCTTTTAGTGCTGCCTGTAATCTTTTGATTTCCTGTTGGCTCTCTATGTTAGCCACATTAATATTGCTTTTGCTTTGAATATTTTGTGCTTGAGAAGATGTACTCGCAATTGCAACAGGTTTTGGCTTCGGTTCTACTGTGCCATTATATTTGGTTGTCTCTGAGATCTTATCCCATAGTGAATATGTGCGTAATGGCGCTGGTATATTTTGATTTGGTGTTGAAAAACTGGTGCGTAAAGCATTTGCACTGTCTTTAGAAACAATGTCTCCAGAACTATTAATTTCAGTAAAGCCAGCATAAGCAAGTGAAACAACTGTTGAAACTGCTACTGCACCAATTACCTTAAAATAGTTTGATTTCTTCATTAGAATGCCCCTTTCAAACGCTTATTTTTTGCCGTTTGATTTGATGATTTTCGATTGATTGTGTTGTTTTCTAAATTGATAGAAACACCTACATTCATGACCTGATTTTTCTGTGGGTTGTATTGAATAAAGACCAGTTCTTTTGCATATTTCTTTGCGTGTGTTAAACGTTCAGCATGAATTTCATCAAGATTAAATCTGATTTGCATTCGCGATATATACAGCTTGAATAACTGATCATTTACTTCAGCTAAATTTAAAACTAAGCCTTTTTCATCTATAGAAGCAGACTCGAAAGCTAAATCATTTAAAAACCAATTTTCGGGTTGTATTAGTAAATAAAACTTTTCAACTTCGCTTGTGATTGCATATGAAAAACAAAACTCATTCACCTGATAGGTGCTTAAACAAATGGTTTCATTGTTATAGCCACGTTTCATGTTTCGGTCATATGAGCTCAACCACCAAACTAAATAGTGTCGTGCTTCCAACTCTTTAACGGTTATTTGTGCTATTTCTGAGGCCTTTAGCTGTAATGCTTCAAGGTTTTCTATTCGTCTAGCTCTCATAGATAATTCACCTTATTTTTCTTTAAAGCATGAGTTATCAAAAGCCATTGAGTTAGGATCTAACCCCATGTTTTTAAGAGCCAAGGCTTTACCGTCAAGTTCAGGGTTATCAGATGTGCTTAGTTGTTGCGAACTTGTTTCTGAAGATGCATTTTTCGCATTAGTACCTGAACCTAAAAAGTAACCGCCTCCAGCAAAAACAACTACTGCAGCTACAATGCCCATAGCTGGCCAAGACTTTTTAAAACTAGAGAATCTATCTGCTAAAGATAAGCTGTATTTTTCTTCATTAGAACGTATAGTGCTGTCTGTAACATCAGCCTTATATTCATTTAGAGCTTGATGCCAAACTTCCTTTATGTAGCTTTGAAGTTCATTTGTACTGAAACGAACCTTGCTTTTGTTTAAGTAATAGCATGGCTCACTAATAAGAATTTCTGTGTTTTCGTCAGAATTTAAGAAAACTTGTCCTCTAAACAAATTATTCTCGACCTGATCAAATCCTTTGATCGTTAATAGTAGATCTGTGGCCTTTGCATCTATATTGAAGATGCTCACCTGGCGATTTCTATCCGTATCTCCAGAAAGGTCAGAATCTAAAAACATAGACTCATTGTTTATCTTAGAGAAATAAGGTGAAAAGTTACCGACAATCGATTGGAAAGCTTTCAATTGAGTTTTGTTCATCTCAATTCCCTCTTATTTGAAAATATAGTCAAGAGTGGCAGTTTCTGAAGTTCCTCTACGAGCTTCAACTTTTCCAGTCTTTTTATTTACAAAGATAGCAACTGGTACACCAGCAGTTAGTGGCTGTGGCTTTTGTCCAGCGCTACGAATTGCTTCTCGCTGTTCACGATCTTCTTTTGGCATTGCAACAATATCTTCGTGATAGAAGAAGATAGATTGAAGAGCGCCTAAGTGTTTATCCAACTCAGCAAGTTCCTGTGGTGTAGGAATCACTTTAATTGAGTTAATTTCTTCATCAGTTCCATTAAAGGTTTTATTAATAGTATCTTCAGATGGTTTACGAAGAATTCCAGCAGCTAATTGTTTTCCGTTTTCACTTTGGTTTAGAACTAAAGCTGGAATCCATTTAATAGTTGCACCGCTTTTAACGTATGAGCGAGAAAGGTTGAATGTTTCGTGACAATATTTACAGCGTGGATCGTAAATGATGTAAACAGTGTTGTTATCATTCGCTTTTCCCTCTTTAAACCCTGAAAGCGTTTTTACAGCTTTAAAGACTGGATGATTGTATGCACTGGCCAAATTCCCAACGGAAGCTGTTGGTTGTTGTGCTGGTGCATTCATTTTTTTTGCAGTTAATTTAAGAGGCTCAGATATATTTTTTTTAGTAGCAGAATCCCAAGCTGTACCATGTAAGATGACTTTTTCATCGGATGTTGTAAAAAACACCGCATTTTTCCCATTAGGTGCCTCAAGAATCCAAGAAGTTAAACCTCCACTAAAGGGTTTAACTTCTTTTACTTTGCCCATTTTTTGCATCTTAGAAGTAAGGTCCTGAGATGGTGCAGCGTAAGTAGAGATTGTAATAATACTAATAGCGCAACTTGCTACTATTTTAGTGAAATTATTTAAAAGCATTTTAGAGTATTACCTTTTAAGCCATGTTTTAACAGTATAGTTAAAATATGGTTTTAAAAAAATAGTTAAATAAAAAAGACCGGTGTTTTAATACCGGTCAATTATAACTTATAAGTATAAGACTAAAACCCTTTTTGCTTGTTTTTTTGTATTTCATCCTGTGGTATTTCTACACTCACCATATCAAAAACATGATCATCACTATACTTAAAATCATCTTTAGAATTGTTTTTAGAGTTATAAGATCCGTTGTTTAATTCCTTGTCCGTAAACTCTACTACTCGAATAATACTGTTTACATCTTCAGCAGCTTTTTGTCTAGCTTCAGTCATGGCAAAACTCAATAATTCGTATTCAAAACCAACAAGACCAATGTTAAAGTCTGGCTCTTCTAATGGCTTCCCTAATTTCACCTCAATTAGATAATGCGAGATTGGACCTAAACCCTCACTAAACAAAGACGGTCTACCAATATTCTGTATGAATGCGTATGCAGTTCGATTGTATAGTTTTAACCAGCGTATATCTGTTGGTGGCATTACACCTAGCTGTCTTGCTGTTAATACAACCTCACACAAAATAGTTCTTACATATGCATGGTTTTTAAAAATCTTAGTAGCAACGGGATGTTTAATGTATTTGTGAATTCTTTTTCTAAGGAAGTCAAAATTAAACCCTACAAGCTTACGATCGCCCTCAACATACTGATTTTCAATTGTAAACAATGGGTTGCTAGGTATATTTTTTGTGCAAATATCCCAATAGTAATTAATTAATGTTGTTGAATCTTTTTTGATTTTACGGAACTCTTCATCATCCATAGATTCATCAGTTGCACATGCTACTGGTAAATACAAAGCTAGCAAAATTGTATCAACATCGGATAAATACGATAATTCATCGGGTGTTGTTTCTTTTGAATTATCAAGGGTTATCCAAAGATCCCCTAGTTGTGCACGTAAGACATTTAAAAACTTCTCTTCATCTATGATAGGTACTGTTTCGCTTTTATCATTATATTCTTTCGTTATTCCGTTGATTGTAATGTTCACAAGGCGCTCTTTTGTTCCTGTAATTAACTCATGCCTATTTGCAAACTCATAAGTTGAATCAAGCGCTTTAAAATGACCATTGTTCGTATCATATTTTGACAAGTCTAATGGACCAAAAACCTGTAAGTGTCTTTGGTTTGGAATTTGTTCCTCTATGAACTCTTCTAGGTTCATGCTTTTGATAAAGCCCCGTGCTGGATGCTCGCTGTTGAAGCGGTCATAAGCTTTCTTTATCCAAGGTGTTGCCAGCAAAAATATTAATAAATTCCATGCTTGACTGGCTTTTGAAATTTGAAAAATAGTGACTTCGCTAAACTTATTTTGACAAAATAATGGAAGCCAATTGTTTGTTGGTTTACATAGGTGTTCTGTTGAATACACCAACTCACTTAGTAAAGGTACGTAATTAAGCCCGATAGCTTTGAATAGGCTATGTATCCACCATAGAGGAATAATTAAAATGCCTTTTGTGTATACTAAAAACCCTACAATTTGAGGTTTATAAGCAAACCATACAGCCAAAAAAGCCACTAAAACCATAACAACAGTAAATATATAAATATGATTCTCATGTACAAGCTTATCTTTTGGATCTGCCATTTTATACCCTATTAATATGTGTATTGTTGAGTATTATATAGTTAATATTGGTTTTAATCTAATTCCCCTTAAACCTTTTAAGGATTTTAATTGTGGTTTTAAGCTGTTAACTAAAGTGGCACTTAATACCTTTTAAAGCTTAAATCAGGTCAACCTCAACACTAAGCCAGTATTCTTGGTCAAATACTAAAAAGAATGAATAAGAAGCCCTCCCCTACTAGACATTTAAGTGTATTAATCGCCTATATAATTAATTTCTCTATAAATATTGTTGGTAGTCTTTTTAGTGAATAGGGCACTCCCCTACTCAGCTAATATAGATCATTTTCAGTTGTGCATTTCACTACGTCTACTCATTTGTTTAACTGTAAGTAGTAGTAAGCCCTCCCCTCTTCTTGGCAACTCCCCTGTTATCAGTCTGATAATGAAAAAAACCACGCTTAGGAATCTAAAGCTGTTATCAGTCTGATAATGAAAAAATCAACGATTAAGAATCGAAAGCCGTTATCAGCCTGATAATGAAAAAATCAACGATTAAGAATCGAAAGCTGTTATCAGCCTGATAATGAAAAAAACCACGCTAAGGAATCTAAAGCTGTTAGCAGCCTGATAATGAAAAAAACCACGCTTAGGAATCTAAAGCTGTTATCAGTCTGATAATGAAAAAATCAACGATTAAGAATCGAAAGCCGTAATCAGTCTGATAATGAAAAAACCACGCTTAGGAATCTAAAGCTGTTATCAGTCTGATAATGAAAAAATCAACGATTAAGAATCGAAAGCCGTAATCAGTCTGATAATGAAAAAACCACGCTAAGGAATCTAAAGCTGTTATCAGTCTGATAATGAAAAACACATAAGATATGGACACATGTTAGGCATATAGATTGAAAAAGTTAAAATATATTAAAAATAAAGTGAAAAGGTATTTTAAATATTTTTCAAATATTGTATTGTTTGACTTTACTTGAAAGGTGATTGAAAAATGGAAAAGAACTCAGGAAAAACT
This sequence comes from Acinetobacter sp. MF4640, assembly GCF_002018895.1. Taxonomy (NCBI): domain Bacteria; kingdom Pseudomonadati; phylum Pseudomonadota; class Gammaproteobacteria; order Moraxellales; family Moraxellaceae; genus Acinetobacter; species Acinetobacter sp. MF4640. The sequence continues at coordinate 28,306 of NZ_MVOM01000041.1, forward strand.
TATATTTGTACAAGCATCCATTTTAAAGGTGGTGTGGGCAAAACAACATCTACGGTGAATTGTGCTGCTAAGCTTGGAAAATTAGGTTATACGGTTTTAGTAATCGACTTAGATAGCCAACGTAATGCAACAAAACATATTTCAAATGTTCCAGATATTGACGATATAGATGGCACTCTAAAAGATATTTTTGAAAACTATAAAACAATTAACATCCACGATGTTCTACAAGGTCCAGATAAAACCAACTTTGAAAATGTGTCTTTGATTCCTTGTGCTAAAAACATTCGTGATGTTGAGATCAATATTCAGCGTTCTAGTCCAGTTCCTAATGAAATTATTAGAAGTGTATTAAGAAAGATAAAAGGGGATTTCGACTTTATTTTGTTAGATTGTCCACCGCGAATGGAAACTTTAACTTTTAATGCTTTGTTAGCATCAAACAGTTTATTAATTCCATTACAGGGTGAATACAGTATTCAGGGTTTGGAAGATATACTTAACTCTATGGATGATTTAGAGACAAGCAATCCAGATTTAAAAATTCTATCGCCAGTACTAAACTTTTATAACAAGCGTAATACAGTGGATCTTACCTTGGCTGAAGATATTCGCAATGAATATGCTCAACCAAAATTACAAGAAAAACTGGTAAATAAGGAATTAATCTGCATTCCAAATGCTACGGTTTTTAGTCAAGCATCATATGTTAAGTGTTCCGTATTTGATCTGGATGCTGGAAAAGAAACACCAGCAAAACAAGCAATTAATCAACTTGTAGATCTAATGGTTTCTGAATACAAAAAATTATAAGGTGCTGATATGAACTTTAAAGATAAAGTAAAAAGCATGAAAAAAACACCTGTTGCTAATGCAACAGGGAGTGATGCTCAAGTTACTGATGTAAAAGAAAATACAGCGACTCCAGCCATAGAAGAGGGGAGTCTTAACCCACTAGCTAAGCGAGAAACAAAAAATATTGTTAGCGGATCTCATTTAGAATCAATCGACATTGATTTAATTGATCCATCACCTTATCAACCACGTATCATGAATAAACGTGTATATGAGAAGTTGCCAATTTTGGCTGCTGATATAGAAATTAATGGACAAATTAACCCAATTACAGTTCGACAGAAGGGTAATCGTTACGAGTTAATTGCTGGTGAGAGACGTTTTAGAGCAATTAAAGAGATTTTAAAGCTAAAGAGAATTACTGCTTTAGTTAAAACATCTATGAATGATGATAAAGCTGCTATAACAGCTTTATTGGATAATACTGCTAGACATAATCTTACAGATTTTGAAAGCATATTAAAAATCAAGCAATTATGTGAAGAGTTCGGTTATCCTTTTGAAAGTTATGAATTTGTTACTGAAAAATTTGCGATTGATAAGTCGAAGTATTTCCGTCTCAAATATATTCTAGACTTACCTGAGTTCATTTTGGACTCTTTGAACGAAGATCCTGAGCTAATTTCTGGATATATTGCTCAAGAAGTGAATACCGCAATAAATAAAGCTTTAGAAACTAAAACCGAAAAAGCAATTTTCGACTTGTTAAGACCAGAATGGGATAAATACGTTGAAGAATTTAAATCCACGGGCAAGCGTCATAAAGGATTTATAGCTATTTTGAGTGAAGAAGAAAAAGCAAATAAGGCGACTAAGCCTGAAAAAACTGAAGAAGCTACTACTGAAGAACAATCGAGTAAGAATAAATTCGATTTTAAAACAGATAAGGGCGTTAAATTTGGTTCTATGAGTTCTGAATGTGGTACCAAAGGTAAGAGTGTACTTAAGTTGCGAGTAGCCTTGGATGCCGATATTACAGAAGAGAAAGCTAGAAAAATTGAAGAGTTTTTTAAGAGCTTGAATGATTGAAGTTTCAAAACTTTGAATGAAAAAAAACCGGCATTGCCGGTTTTTTTATAATAGATCTGGATTAAAAGTTTTGTTAAGCCAATCCGAATTACTTGGATTGGTTACTGGTTTTGATTCAGATACGTTTTGACTTGGTTTAGCATTGTTAATTTCGGATGTTTCGGTATTTTGAGATGTTTCAACGGTAGGGGAGTGGTCCTGAATGTTTTTATGTTCAGTATGTTTAGCTTCCTTTATCTTAACTGCTTTTTGAACAGGAACCTCCTTGCTCTTGATAGAATCAGTTACGGGCTTTTTAGGTGATTGTTCACTTTTCTCCTTACTACTTTCTGGTATTTGTATGGTGATATGATCAAGATACTTTTTTTCAAGATATTCAATATCATACACATAGTAAGCAGTATTAAACTTGGTGTATGTTTCAACACAAGTACTTAAACCAAACCTTAATAGGAAAGAATTGACAGAATATAGGCTTGCCATATCCTCATTAACTTCATACAACTTATAAAGGTATGAAAGCTCAATTAGAACCGCTATACCAGCATGTAAAACAGCAGTTATGTAATTTCTACGAAGCTTTCCTTGAGGATGTTTTTTAATTGAATTAAATAGTTTTTGATTTGCATTTTTATCTATTTTCATTCGTACAGGCTGTGCAAACATCTCGTCTATTTCATTTTGCACTGGCGCATTTAGAAAAATCTTCTGCTTGTCAGTACAAAAGATAAATCCCAAATACAGCAGACTTAAACTAAAAGCGTTTAAGTCTAGACCTGGTAGATTTCTATTAACACTACTAATCACATCAAGATCTTCTCTTGTTAAGTGAATTAATTGATAGGATAGTTGTATGTAGTTTGAATCTGTCATTTGATTTCTGCGTACATTTTATACATGTATTTAGCTAACTTATATAAACCTTTAGCATTGGCGTACTCTGGTGATTCTGCGATTCTTACGTTCGGTAAGTCGTACTTTTCTTTAATCTCTTTTTCAAGAAAAGCTGCACCGCCTCCACAAAATAATACTAATGCTAAATCATCTCCTCCACCGATCTGTTTAGAGATAAAGTTATTTAATTCGATCATGAATTCGTTTTTAGCTTGCTGAATTAAACCTGTAATATCTTTGGCTTGAGATCCTATACCATAAGTTCCAGATTTTAGTGCGAAATCTAGCCAGTTAGCGTTAACCGTTTTATAGCCAGATTCAAGAATTAAGCTAGTGATTCGTTCATAGATGGTAAGAATACCAAGGTTACGTGATGTAGAACGATGGCCATCAAGCATGTTTCCTCCATCTAATGTGACTACAATATCAGTGGTTTTACCGCCAATATCGATTACAGCACATTCAGAACTTATTAAAAGATCACTATCTTCTGACCCGTTTCCGTGTACATCAATAATCTCATTAAAATAAGCCGTTTGAGCTTCACATTTAACAATATGTCTTTTAATGATATTAAGCGGTTTACCAGCTTTATGATCTTTTAAGTTGTAGCAAACATCACCATTGAGTAGAAAATTAGTTTTCATATCAATAAGTGGCATGTTTTTGGTTTTTTCAGGTGTGTAATAGCGACTAACAGGAAGTGAAGTAGCGATTGCAAACGCTCTACCATCATATGTTCCGATAAGGTCAATATAGGCCTTAATTGCCTGGTGTATTAGTGCCTTGTTATATTCAGATGTCGGGTATTCATCTGTTCTGGTATCTAGAGGAACACTACTATTGATCTTCTTACCAACTGTATAAAGGTTTTCATTAACTTTAACCACATAATAGTCAGTAGATTCCTCTTCGCCAGTGAGGACTTTTCCTGAATAAGCAATACTAGGAATAGTCAGTTTGATTTCATTTCCATCTGGATCTAGACCAGCATAAAGCTTTGTACCGCCATGTCCATCATCAATACCTAGAACAATATAACGTTCTTCAATCGCTGGTTTTTCATTTTGAGTATTTTTCATAAGTTTACCTTTCAATTTTTCAAGATTTACAACGAGTAACGTCTTCTACCGCGTCTAGTGTATTTATTGCCCCCAAAAACTAAGCGTCTAAGAGCAGAGGGGATATAGCTGTATTTGTATTTAAATACTTTTTCAATAACCAATGTTGCTACTATCAAGCCGATGAAAAGCATAAGTTTGAACAAGGAAAACTTAATAACAACAGCTAGAAAAGGTATAAACAAATATCCGTTTAAACCGCCCCATAGGATTAGATTTAATCTAAATTGCGACCAGTGTGCATATTGATCATCCATATTCGCCTCTTAATAAATCAGTTTGTAATAGTAGTCTTCATGCAAACGACCAGCTTTGAGTAGATCGTCAGCTTGTTTCCTGAAACTCTTACTGATGTTTGGATCTGAACCATCAGAATTAATCATTAACTCTCGAATAAACTTCTGTTGAGCATGAATATCATCAATTAAAAGCAATTGTTCTTTAAGTTGAGGTGAAAAAATTAAGTGTTCCCTTACAGCAAATACCTTGCCGTTCACATCTTTAACAAGACGTTGAGCAATCAATGTATAAACTGAACCAATAATGTCAGCTGCAGCCTGAAGATGTTCTTCATGCTTAAAGCGCTTCAACATACGTGGAATAATTTTGTCTACTGTGGTTGCGTGAACCGTTGCAAAAACAGGGTGGCCAGTTAAAGAAAGTTCTAGAGCTGCAGAAATTGTTTCTTTATCTCGCAATTCACCGATTTCAACTGCAGCAGGACGTCTACGCATCGCCTCTCTATTTGCATCCGCAAAAGTCTCGAAGTTATTGGGGATTTCGCTTTGACTAACAATACTGTGTGTGCTTTCAATTGCGTCATACTCGTATTCGATAGGCTCGTTGTGAGTTAAAATATTTCCACGAATATGAGTATTATTTTCCAACACATAGCGAATATTTGAAGCTAGTGTTGTACTTTTACCAGAACCAGTGATACCGCCGATGATGTAGCAACCATTGTGAGGTAGCGATCTTTTGATGAAATCTTCATCTAAACCCACTTTTGAAAAGTGAGGGGGGATGCCAGAAATTGTACGTAACGTTATCTGAAAAGAATCTCCAGATCCACGATACGAAGTTCGAGATACGTTCACACGAAAGTTATAACGAGTTTCCTTACCTGAAGCGTCTTTCTGCAGAATACGATATGCCTTATTAATAAACTTATTATTAATAAGGACTAAGTAGGCATTTTCATCAGCAATCGTTCTTAGGATGTGTAAAGCTTCATCACGATTGATAATACGGTGTGTTAACGAATATAACTCCAAGTCTTTCATCATTGTGATGGGGCGATCTGGACTAATGAAAATATCTGAAGCACCATGAGCTAATGCTTCGTATAGAAGACTTTCAAATTCATCGCGACTTTTAAACCCTTGTTTCGGATCTTTGTATGTCGTTATGGCTGTTAATGTAGCCAAACCAAAACCACGACTAGAATCGTAGTCTTTGCGAATGTCTTTGGTAGCTGTCAGAATCTTATTTTCAGATCCTTTAATCTTGTTAACATCAAATAATGCAGATTTTGCTTTTAATGTCGAAACCTTCATTTGCATTTAAAACTTCCAATTGAGTTAGCGAACTTAAGGTTCGCTAACAAGGTTAATTTTTGGAATTTGATAGCTAGGTGCAATTTGTTCAGGTTGGAGAATTGGTTTCCAAGTTTCAATATTTGAATTGAACTGCGGTAATTGTTGGATTTGAAGCAATTTCATATCAAGAGCAATAGTGTCTTGTGTAGAAGTAACAGCCAGTGATTGACTGCTAAATGCTGGCATTGATAACTTGCCCTCTAAAACAAACTTATGGAAAGTAACCATCCCCAAATAATCTCGTTTAAGACGATCTACTGCATCTTCAACAATATTTCGGCCCTCAACTAAACCCATTTCATAAGACTTAGCAGCAGTCTCTTTCCATATTTTTCGTTCTTGTTCGTTAGCTGGTAACATTTCTTTCGGAATGAAAGTCACGTAATCAACATTGCTATCAAGTGTAGGGAAAACAAGGTACTGACGCCAATCAGGTGCACGAGTACTGAAACGAGCTTGTTTCAAGATTTTATAAGTCTGCTTAGTCGTCTTGTACGACATGGCATTAGGTGTCTCAGTTACATCTTTTGATTCAATAATAACCGGGGGAACAACAACACCTTTGATCATGTAAGGTTTAAAGTTAAAGATTGTATCAAGGTTACGCTCTTGGCTTTTGATGACCTCACGAGCGTTGCTTAAATACGTATTGATCCCTAACTTAATACCTTTTTGCTTAACCAATTCAAGCATGGCTTCATAACGAGCTTGCTGTTCAACATTACTAACATGAACTTCTAAAGAAGACTGGTTAGATGGGTTTAGTAGCTCTTGTAATGAAGCATTATTAGAGTAGTCCATAAAAACTCCAGATATTTATAAAAGGATTTAAAGGGTGTTAGTTATAAGTCAATAAAATACTTTTATTTTGATGATCTAGAGTTATCGAAGCAGTATTTAAATATGCAGAAATATTGCGTAAAGCTTCTACACCCGTAACACGCTTTTTATTAAAATTAACAATTGGAAGCTCATGGGTAGGACCAGTTTCTACAAAACGGTATCCGTATTGGCTAGAAATACTTTTAATTAAAGGTATTGGATCGCCTATGTAGTCGATATTTAAAAGGTCATGGTTGATGCTACCTTGTTTCTTCTGAGCAGTTTGCATTTGAATTGCAGTAGAGTTCTTTAAATTCTGTTGTGCAATTAAAGCCTCTTGAGATGCTTCAGATATAATAGATAAAGGGCTTGCTACGTTTAATTGCGTTACATCACGACTAGCACATCCAGACATCATTAAACCAATTGCAAGAACGCTTAAAAGCTTTTTATTGTGCTTCATTTTTACTCCGGATTAAGTGGGTATAAAGACAAAATGATTTTAGTCTAAAAACTTTTAAAATGCACTTTATTAATTATAAAAAATCCCTTAAAAGGTATAAAGCCGACTTTTAGACACTCGCTTAAACCTAATTTATAAGCTTTAACGTATATCTAAGGCCGTTCTTTAGGCAGTCGTACCTGGCCTAAACAAGACAAATCTGTAAAAAATACTCTTTTTAGGTGCATTGTCTGTCCAAAACAATGCTTTTTTTTAGTAGTACTTATCTGAAATGTAAATACAACGTACTTTTTTCAATCAATTGTAGAGAGTAAATGAGCTCTTATAGTTTGCTAGACGTCTTTTATATTCCTTTATAGTCTTATTCTTTCTTTTTATTATCTTTTCTAATCTTTATTGTTCTTTTTTTAGAATATATTTTATACAGAAAATAACAAACTACATTTAGTTTATTTTTTACTTAAAATATTGTTAATACTGTAATTTATATTTTAC
>NZ_MVOM01000042.1:0-34556 GCF_002018895.1 Acinetobacter sp. MF4640
TACAACTTCGGCCGCAGACTCAAAACACTCAGGGGCCTGACTCCCTACGAATTCATCTGCAAACAGTGGACAGATGAACCTGAACTTTTTAAAATTGATCCGATCCATCAAATGCCGGGACTAAACATTTAGGGGCTGTTGATATTTCATAAATGGCTTGCGTTGTAGGCTAAAATTGAGCAGGCAAGGCATGGAACGATGACAATAGTGGGACTATTTTCAAGTTTCATAACGATGTCTGTGAAGATTTTAGCCACAACCTTTTAGGACTAGAGTATTTTTTGATGCTACGTTGTTGCGAACCACTTATTTAGAATGACTAAATTGCGTATTTCACGCCTAGTATCATCTAAAAAATACTCGTTGTCGCAAGCATAGATGAAGTGTCAACAGCCCCTGACTCAGCAACAGTATTGCTTACATTTTAAACACTCTTTCACTTTAAATACGATTAAAAATTCACCTTAACGCTAAGACCCGCCACCCAAGCATCATCCACTTCTTTCACGCCAGAGGGTTGATAGATATATTGTAGGTTGGGTCTGAGCATCACCGCAGGTGACCATTGATAGGTATAGTTCAACTCAACATTGAGTTCGTCATGTTGAATTGGGACATAATCGCTGGCAAGCGCGTCATAACTGTAATAACCACGGCCTTCGTTAGTGGCGATTTGCTTATCCGTCACACGGTCATTCACCACATAGTTGGCCAAACCAAAACCAATAGAATCATTAGGGCGGCTATCAAAAGGGCCTTTGTACCAAAGTGCCAATTGCTGCGTACTTTCTACAGCGGTCGTGTCTCGGTCATTGATGACCCCATTGAAACTGATATATAAACCGCGCTTCGGAACAGCCCCGTGTTGAGTCAGTTGTTGTTGAGCATTCAACCAAAAGCTATATTTACCATCGTGGATTTCTCCTGATGTACCCACATCTTTAGCTTCTACTGTGGAATACAGTGCACCGAGTTTATATTCACCCGGTAAACCATTAAATGTGGCAAATTTAGGTTTCCATGCCAGTTCAACTGGAATAGTCGCCCCTTCGACATTGTCCATATCGAGGTTAAAACCATCACTGTCTGAGTCTGTTTTGACATTGTCTGGATTGACTTCATAGATGCCAACGCCAAGTGACCAGTCTGGTGCAAATTGGTATTTAACATTGGTGCCCCATAAACTGACAGGCCAGTTATACCAAATCGAACCGATGGATTTTCCAAGCTGTCCGCCACACAAAAGTAAATTCTGAAATTCACATTGCGAACTATTAAAGTCATCCGACATGCCCATACGACCAATCTTAAATTGAACGCGGTTATCATCAAATCCAGTTTTGATCCAAGCCTGAGTTAAGCGCCAAATTTTGCCACGACCATAAATTTCTTGGCTGTTGCCCAAGGTACTGGCACGAGGGTCTTTAATTCGTTCAAGGGTTAGGGCGTTACCATCACGTTTGGTAATCATTAAGCCGGCTGTGGTATTTTCCCAACCTGCAATTTTATTTAAATCAAAATTGGCACCCAGTGTGAGCTGCGCGGCATTGTCAAAACTATTGTCATCGTTATAACCGCCAGCCAAATTGGTGGCTGCTTGGCTCATAATCGATGCTGTAAATTTATAACCTTGATCTTCCAGTTGCTTCCGTTCACCGTTCCAATCACCGAATAACCATTGACGATCTGCCGAATAAAATTCATTGGCTGAAGCCAATTGGCAAGTCATAAGCGCCAAAGATAATGTGCCTAGCTTTAATAGTTGTTGCATACCAAACATCCTTTTTTGTGAGGAAAGCTCAACGCAGGTGAGCTTTCCATGCGGTTTTTATTATTTAATGCGAACGGCTGGACTCAGTTCAGAAGTTGCCCCCAAACGGTCTGTAACATTGGCGGTGACATTGGCCACACTACTTGTTACTTTCCACATTGCTTGACCTTGACCTTGTGCATTCGTGGTCACCACTTGAGTACCTAAATACTGCTCTGCTTCTTGACTCTTCGCTTGATAATTGGCAAAGAATTCAACCTGATAGCGTTGATTTGGTTGCCCTTGAACTACAGCGGTGACTTGACCTTTGCTATAGCTTAAACGTGGCGCTTGAATGTTTTGGTTTGGCATCGCATTACAGCCTTGTTCATTTGGCTGGGTACAGGTTTTTTGCAGTTTCGCCGCTTCAATGACCACGCCACCACCACGAGAACCCACAAAGCCAGCATGTTCAAGCGCAGGCACTGCAAATACAATGGCACCTAAACGTTGATTCGGAACGCAAGAACCACCTGCTTCACAGCGTTTAATATCTTTGCCATTGCCCCAAATTAGGTTTTTGGTCAAGGTTGTGCGGGCATTGGCATCTTTTTCTGAACGAATGGCTATTCCTAAACGATTACCATGAACTTTATTGCTGTCAAAGATGTTGCCATCACCGGTGAGGTTAAAGCCAATTGAGTTATTGGTCAGTTCGTTATAAGCGATGTAATTGCGCTTACCCCAGTTGATTTGCAAACCATCAGAGTAGTTTTCAAATTTGTTCCCCACCACCGCATTGTCATTACCCCACAGGATTTCAATCCCTTGCGACGGCTCTGGGTTGGCTTTGGTTGAAGTAAATAGATTGTTGGCCACAAGGTTAAATGCCGCGCCACGGGTAAGCTCAAGACCATCGCCATTATCTACAAACACGTTGTTCAAAACTTTGTTGTTATTGGTGGTGGTCGAGGTCGGATTGCCCTTACCGTCATCACCCGTCAACATCACGCCTGAACCACCGTAGTTATTACTGATACGGTTATGTTGAATCAAGTTATTGCTTGAGCGGTTCACCAATACACCAATACAGAAACGATGAATATCGAGACCTTTTAAGGTCACACCATTCACATCTTGCAGAACTAAACCCGGTAAAGTCGTAGTACGGACATTGGTACCATACTGTTCAGGATTTGCCCCCGGGCAGGCTTTCGCGCCTTCACCTTTAATATAGCTTGAACCATCAATCGCAATAAACTCGCCTGTTTTGTCCCATTGCGTCCCAATGATCTTCACTGAAGATTTAATTGGCGGTAAAGCTTGATTCAGTTTAATTACATAGGGTGCTTTACCTACAGCTTGGATTTGAATTTCATTTTCTTGCGCCGCATTGGCATTGGATTGTTCAATCGCCCAACGCAGTGAACCTTTTGCAGTATCGTCCTGATAACGATCTACAATATAAGTTTCTGCACTGGCAAAACCTGATGCCGCTAAACTCAAAACCAATGTGGTCAAACGTAAAGTTGATGGTTTCATATTTTAAATCCTTTTCTATCCTTGAAGATGAATAACACAGTGCATTAAGGGGTCGGTTGTACTGTTTTCAGCAACTGTTTGAGTTGAGTCACATCAATTTGACCCGGTGCAGAGGCTTCACCAATCATGCCGAAACTTAGGCTCCCGCCCATGTTGGCAGTCGCGACACGAGAAATCGTACCCAACTGCCCCATCGACATGGTTAGCAGTGGTTTTTGACTTTTTTGACTCACAGCCAACGTGGCATTCATGAGGGTAAAGACATCTTGTTTTGACTTTGGCATTACCGCAATTTTTAGAATGTCGGCACCCATCTGATCTTGTTTTAGCAGACGGTTTTCAATTTCTTGTTGTTCGGGGGTTTTGGCAAAATCATGATTTGACATGATCACCAACACGTTCTTTTCATGTGCTAATTTGGTTAATCTCGCTACACTGCCTGCATCACGGAACATTTCGATATCCAACAATTGCATAAACGGCTTTTTCAGGTAGTCACGATAAATCTTTTCATAGTCTTGGTCAGATACCGTCATTTTTCCGCCTTCGTTATGGGTACGAATGGTCGCAATCAACGGTTTATCTTTTAAAATTTGATTCAGCTGCTGACCCAGTGCAATCACTTTTTTAGTGTCGGCAGAAAATTCCAATAAGTCGATGCGAAACTCAGCCAAATCGACATCTGGATTACTGGCAATGACTTTGGCTTGTGCAAGTGCTTGTTCAGCCGTTTTTGCAGTGATCGGTACGATAGTTTTGACAGGTAAATCACCAATGTTGAGGTTTTTCACCATATAGTGTTGTGCATTAGATTGAGCCGCTTCGGCTGCAAATGTTGCTGGCATTGCCGCAAGAACAGCGCTGCTTAAGCAGAGTTGCATTGCAAATTTTTTGATTGTCATCATTACGATTCCTTGTATTTTCAATACGATTGCCTGACTTCTGTCATCAGCCGTAAACATACGTGGGATTCATGCAATGGGACATGCAATCACCACGTATAAACTTTTATCACTTTCATAAGCGCAAGCTTTCTTGCGCTTATGAGCTTAGATATCTAGAAAGACCGTTTCATCTTCACCTTGAATACGAATGTCAAAGCGATATACCACTTCACCATCACGTTCTTCACGCTTAGCAATTAAGGTCTGACGACGCGGTGCCCACTCAATGCCTTTCAGTACAGGATCTTGTGCATTGGCTTCAGCTTCATCTTCAAAATACACACGGGTATTCAAGCCAATGTTAATCCCGCGAGCAAAGATGATCAGTGCAATATGCGGTGCCTGAGTTGTGCCTTTACGGCCCGGAACCGAACCCGGTTTAATGGTATTGAAACTCCAAAAACCAGTTTCGAAGTCTGCGCCTGTACGTCCCCAACCGAGGAAGTTTGGATCGACCGCTTTGCCTTGAATATCCGCCGCACTTGGATACACGCCGTTGGCATCCGCCTGCCAGATTTCAATCAATACATCACGTAGCGGCAAACCTAAGCCGTCAAACACTTGACCTTCTAAGCGAATACGTTCGCCTAAAGTATTTTCTTTAACTAACTGGTTATTAAAGTTATTTTCAAACACTTCGATGTTGGCTTGTTGTGGCAACAAACCAATGTGTACGTATGGTCCACCTGTTTGAGATGGCGTTTCATGCAATTCTTGAAAGTTCCAATGGTTCATGTTGTTCTCCCTGAATTAAGTCAAATCATTTTCGAAGTAAGTCGCACGACGACCACGTAAAGTGATGTCAAAGCGGTAACAACGGCTGTCTGCTTCAATAAAGTTGCTCTTGTCTTCCAAGGCAATCAATGCACGACGTTGTTCTTCCGAAGGAATGGTTTTAATAATTGGACACGAATCAATCAGCGTATCGCCTTCAAAGTAGAACTGCGAAATGAGGCGCTGCGCCCAACCATCGGCAAGTAAAGAGAAATGAATATGTGCAGGACGCCATTCATTAATACGGTTACGCCAAGGGTACGGGCCTGGCTTAATGGTACGGAACACAAAATAACCATTGGCATCGGTCATCATGCGACCACAACCACCAAAGTTCGGGTCCATCGCACCAATAAACTGGTCATTTGGATGGCGATAACGACCTGAAGCATTGGCTTGCCACACTTCGAGCAAAGCATTTTTAACTGGGCGCCCAAACTGATCACGCACATAACCATGCACAATAATGCGCTCGCCGACTGGCAAACCTTCTTTGGCATAGTTCAAAATCAAATCGTTATCTTTAGGCCCAAACTGTTCCGCACTAAACTGTGGTGAAGTCACTTCAGTTAAAGTTTCTGCAATCGAAATCAACGCATTTTTGGGCGAGCGTAATACACTGGTTTTATAGCCGGGTGCATATGCTGGCGGATGATCTTCGGTATTGCGTTGTGCATAAGCACCTAAAATAAGTTGCGACATGTGACGTCCCTCTTAATCTTGTTCCATTACTCTTGGTTGGTTGGTTCTTGGCTAAGCTGCTGTTCGCTCAACTTTTGCGGGGCAATACCCAAATCTGCAAAAACTTCTTCTGCCATGTGCATAGCTGCATTGGCTGCAGGTAAACCGGCATACAATGAACAGTGCAAAATCAACTCTTTTAAGTCGTCCTTGGTCACACCATTGTTAAAACAAGCACGTAAATGCATACGCAGTTCATCTTCACGACCCAATGCCAATAACACGGCAATGGTGACTAAGCTACGGGTGTGGCGCGGCATGCCCGGTCTAGACCAGACTTCGCCCCACGCAAAACGGCTAATAAAGTTTTGGAAGTCGGCATTGAAATCATTCAAGTTCTCAAGTGAACGACCGACATGCTTTTCACCTAGCACTTCAGTGCGTACGGTGATTCCTTGTTCATAACGTTGTTCATCATTCATGGGAGAAACCTCAATTATGTCGCATCGGTATGTGCGACCAGTGATTTAACAAAAATAGCGACTGCTGCTGCTGTTGCTGGAATTAACAGCAGACTTAAAATAGCTGTAAACGACCAGTCATTGCCGAGTAATACCGCACCGATCCAAGCACCAAATACCGCACCAAAACGTCCAATCCCAGACATCCACGCCACACCTGTTGCACGGCATTGGGTTGGATAAAAACGAGCACTGAGTGCTGGCATTGCCGACTGCGCACCATTAATTGCAACACCTGCGCAAAGCACTAAAATGGCAAGTAAGGTTGGATTTGCTAAGCTCTGACCAACGGCAAAGGCAAAGATCCCAGCGACAAAGTAAAAGCCTGCAATAATGCGGTTCGGGTTGAAACGATCCATTGCCCAGCCAATAAATAAAGCACTGAGGACACCGCCAAACTGGAATAAACCACCGATAAATGCAGCACGTTCCATCGTTGCGCCAGTTTCACGCATTAAGGTTGGTAACCAACTGGTGAGTAGATAAATCATCACCAAACCCATAAAATAGGTCAGCCACAATAAAACCGTGCCTTTGACATATTTCTGAGAGAACAGCATGCCAAACACACCGTTCTTCTCTCCACCTTCCGTTTTTTCTTCAGGTACATGAAACTCAGTAACACCATGTACTTGCGTCGGTGCAATACGCGTGAGAATTTTGCGAACTTTTTCGGGGTCACGACCTTTCACAATCAAGAAACGATAAGATTCAGGTAAGAAGAAAATCACCAAGATCATCAAAATCAGTGGCGACCAACCGCCCAGTAAAAACAAGCTGTGCCAACCAAAGGTTGGGATCAACCAACTGCTGATGAAACCACCTGTTGCCATACCCAAGTTGTAACCACAGAACATACAGGTCACGAGTAGCGAGCGAGAGCGCTGCGGGCAATATTCAGAAAATAGTGTGGTTGCATTCGGCATCGCAGCACCCAAACCAATACCGGTTAAAAAGCGAAGGACCACCAAGGTATTTAAGTCCGCCGCATAGGCTGATGCCAAAGTAAAGCCACCAAAAATCAGCATCGAAACACTTAAAACAATCTTTCGCCCAAAGCGGTCAGCGGTTGGGCCAGACACCAAAGCACCAATAATCATGCCGCCTAAAGCAGCACTCATCACAGGACCGAGTTGCGAGCGGTCTATCCCCCAGTCTTGTGCCAAGGCTGGAGCAATAAAACCCATTGCCGCAGTATCAATACCATCAACAAAAACAATGAGAAAACATACAATTGCGATCAACCACTGATATTTGCTAATCGGTGCATCATTAATCAGTGCTTGTGCGTCTATACTCGTTTTTTGAGTAGCGTATTCCTGAGACGCCATACCTGCCTCCTTGGGCTGAAAGTCCTTTTAAAAATCCTTAAACTATTGAATCGATCCAATAAACTGACTGAGAGTTTGGTTAAACAGCTCAGGTTGCTCAATATTGGAAAGATGCGATGCATCAATCACCGCGAGTTCACTCTTTTGAATCTGTTGTTGCATAAAGACGCCATCTGCCACTGTCGTGACAGGGTCAAACGCGCCTGCAATCACTAAAGTTGGAATCTGAATCTGTTGAATTTGAGTAGATAGATCTGCTTGCGCGAGCGCTCGGCAAGATTCTGCATAGCCCAGTGCTGGCGTAGTCGCTAAAGATTGAATGGTGCGCTGCGCCAAAGCATCGTGTTGATAATCAAACTGCTCACTAAACCAGCGTGTATGCGTAGTCGCGACCAAATCTGCTAAGCCATTGGCTGCCACAGCATCTGCACGCGCATTCCAACCATCTTCCGTCCAAATTTTGGCTGCTGAGTTCGCCACAGTAATACTATGAAAACGATCTGCATGGTGAATACCGAGCCACAAAGCCGTCATGCCGCCCATTGAAATCCCGCAAAAATGCGCTTTTTCAATGTTTAAACCGTTCAGAATATCAATCACATCTTCTGCAAGATTTTGTACAGTGGTCTGCTCAATCACATCGCTATGACCATGACCACGCGTGTCATAAGTCACGACTTTGAACTTTTGTTCGAAGGCAGCAACTTGTGGCTGCCACATGCCTTTATCTGTACCCAATGAGTTTGAAAATACAATCACAGGTGCATGGTCTTGCCCACTGATTGCAACAGATAAAGTCTTGCCTTGACGATTGGTCATCGTGATATTCACTTTGCCTCTCCTTTTGCTTCTTGCAACACCGCATCAATCTGGTCTTGAATATTGCCTAGATATGACGCAGGTTTAAAAATTTCTGAAATCTGAGCAGCGCTAAACAAGTCTTTGACTTGATCCAATTCCGCAATCACATCTTTTAAGTGCACACCTTTTTCAACGGCGGTTTTACATGCTGCTTCAACCACATGGTGCGCCTGTAAGCGCCCCATATGTGGTGCCAATGCCATCATTACAGCTTCTGCCATAATTAAACCTTGGGTACATTCCAAATTACGCTGCATGTTCTCAGCATTGACTTGCATCCCCTGCAATACATCCAATGTGCGCGCTAAAGCACCTGCACAAAGTTGGAAGATTTCTGGGATCGCCAGCCATTCTGCATGCCAAGCACCTAAGCTACGTTCGTGTTCCTGCACCATGCTTTGGTACAAGCTCGACATCAACACAGGGACGCGGTTCGCCGCTGTCAATACCGATGCCGCCGCAACTGGATTGCGCTTGTGTGGCATGGTGGATGAACCACCACGACCTTTTGCAGTAGGCTCAAAGATTTCTGCAATTTCGGTTTGCATCATCAAAGACCAATCACGTGCCATTTTGCCCAAGCTACCTGTCACCATCGCAACAACACTTGCCACTTCGACAATACGGTCGCGCTCGCCATGCCATGTACAGCTTGGAACTGAAAGTTGTAACTGCGCTGCAAATGCTTGCACAACTGCTGTGCCTTGATTCTGCAAAGATGCCAATGAACCAACGGCACCGCCCAATTGAGCAGTAAAAACACGCGCTTTCATGGCTTCAATACGGGCTAAATCACGATAAAATGCCGAAGCCCAGCGCGCAAATTTATGCCCCAAAGTAATCGGCAACCCTTGCTGCAACCATGTGCGTCCAATCATCACTTGTGAGCGATACTGTTCAGCTTGGGTCAATGCAGTGCGGTAACATTGGTGAATTAAAGCTTCAACATGCGTCATTGCAGCACGACATTGCAGCACGACATTGCAAAATACAGGCAGTGTCTAAAATGTCTTGACTGGTTGCGCCCCAATGCACATAACGCGCAGCATCTTCATCACTTTGTTTCACAATCGCAGTCAATTGCTTCACAAAAGGAATCGCAATATTGCCCGCCAAGCCTGTAGCAATAGCTAAAGCATCAAAGTCAATCTGATCAATCGCAGTCTGGGCAACTTGGGAAATTGCTGTTGCTGCAGATTCTGGAATGACACCGACCTGAGCCTGCGCTTGTGTCAAGGCAACTTCAGCCTCAATCATGTATGACACCAATGCGCGATCACTGAAAATTTCAGTCACCTCGTTTTGGTAAAATAAGCTGGCATATAACTGGCTCATGATCGCTATCCTTAACTCTGCTTTAAACCCGCTGAATAATCATTGCAATGCCTTGACCAACCCCAATACACATCGAACATAGCGCATAGGTTCCACCCGTCTGTTCCAATTGATTTAAAGCTGTGGTGACTAAACGCGCACCCGATGCCCCCAACGGATGACCAATCGCAATCGCCCCACCGTTTGGATTCACCTGTGTCGTGTCATCTGCAAGACCTAAGTCACGGGTAACCGCCAGTGCTTGTGCCGCAAACGCTTCATTCAGTTCAATCACATCCATCTGTTCTAATGTCAGATTGGCTTGTTTGAGTAATTTTTTGATGACAGGTGCTGGGGCAAAGCCCATAATACGAGGTTCAACCCCCACAGCCGTAGACGCAATAATCTTGGCACGTGGTTTAAGTTGGTACTGCTCAACCGCTTGTTCCGAAGCAATCAGTACAGCAGCCGCACCGTCATTGATGCCTGACGCGTTTCCCGCTGTGACGGTGCCTTCTGCTGTGACGACTGGCTTCAGTTTCGCCAAACCTTCTAATGTGGTCGATGCACGTGGATGTTCATCGGTGTCGATCACAATTGGATCACCCTTACGCTGTGCAATATTCACAGGGATGATTTCATGTGTAAAAAAGCCTTGAGCTTGCGCGGTTGTGGTGCGCTGTTGACTCGCCAAGGCAAACTGGTCTTGATCTGCGCGATCAATATTAAATTGTTGTGCTACGTTCTCCGCGGTTTGCGGCATGGTGTCTACACCATACATCGCTTTAAGCTTAGGATTAATAAAACGCCAGCCCATAGTGGTGTCTTCAATCTTTTGACTACGGCCATATGCGGTTTCTGACTTACCCATGACAAAAGGTGCACGAGACATACTTTCGACGCCACCTGCGATGATTAAATCTGCTTCGCCGGCTTTAATGGCACGCGCTGCCATGGCAATCGCATCGAGTGATGAGCCACATAAGCGATTCACCGTTGTGGCTGGAACTTCGACAGGTAAGCCTGCAAGCAGTGCAGACATGCGTCCGACATTCCGGTTGTCTTCTCCCGCTTGGTTGGCACAGCCGTAGATCACATCATCTACCTGTTTCCA
The DNA here is from genome assembly GCF_002018895.1 of Acinetobacter sp. MF4640. Taxonomy (NCBI): domain Bacteria; kingdom Pseudomonadati; phylum Pseudomonadota; class Gammaproteobacteria; order Moraxellales; family Moraxellaceae; genus Acinetobacter; species Acinetobacter sp. MF4640. The sequence continues at coordinate 10,833 of NZ_MVOM01000042.1, forward strand.
GTCCACGCTAGGATTACGTTGCATCAAGGCTTGAATTGGGAATGCACCCAGGTCATCAGCACGAACTGGGGCTAAACCACCGGCATAACGGCCGAATGGGGTACGGATGGCATCAATAATGTAAGCGTTTTTCATATCTATTCTTCTCTTAATCCTCCCTTAATCCCTCCTTTAAAAAGGAGGGAGACCTACCGCACTTGATGCTAGAGAAGTCCCCCTTTAGCAAAGGGGGATTTAGGGAGATTCAAATCATTAATTCTGTTGTGTCGCATCCACCAACGGAGCACCCGTCATCGCCTGCAATTCTGCAAAGCTTAAACCATCCACTTTCTCAAGCACTTTTAAACCTTCAGGCTTAACATCAATCACGCACAGGTCGGTGTAGATGCGATCAACACATTTCAAACCTGTAGCTGGATAGCTCAGTTCAGCCACGATCTTTGGCTCACCTTGTTTGGTCACATGGTCAGTGGTGATAAAGACTTTTTTAGCACCAACGGCTAAGTCCATCGCACCACCGACCGCGGGAATCGCATCGGGCGCACCGGTATGCCAGTTGGCCAAGTCACCATTGGCTGCCACTTGAAAGGCGCCCAGAACGGCAATATCTAAGTGACCACCACGCATCATGGCAAAAGAGTCACCGTGATGGAAAAAGCTACCGCCTTGCAGCATGGTCACATATTCTTTACCTGCGTTAATCAACTCAGGGTCTTCTTGACCTTTTTCAGGCGGTGGACCAAAAGCCAATAACCCATTTTCAGAATGTAAGAAAACGTCTTTGTCTGAAGGGAGATAGCTGGCAATCTTGGTCGGTAATCCAATCCCAAGATTCACATAAGCCCCATCGGGAATATCTTGTGCCACACGTTCTGCAATTTGGTTGCGGCTGAGTTTTTGATAGCTCATGAAAGTCTCCCGATTACACAGCAACAGGTTCAGGTTGAACCTGTACCACGTGTTGAACAAAAATACCTGCGGTGATGATGCGTTCAGGGTCTAAAACGGCTTTGTTGCATAAATATGTAAGCATCTGATTTAAATAAATTTAATTTTGGATCAAAAAATAATCAAAACTTTTAAAATCATATAGTTATGAAATCTTTGTGCAACAAAGCCTTGTTATGTTAGAAGGTGGGGATAGCATAGGTCGTGGAGGAGCATTTTATAGATTATTCACGAATTCTATGTTGGGTTTATGGATACTAGGTGCATTAATGTTTTACGCGATTACTTATATTTTTTGGAACTTAGTCATAGGAATGCCAAAAATGTGGGTTTCGCCAAAGAACAAATAGTAAATCTCCTTCATAAATCAAAAAGTGGTCAATTCTTTTGATCTTAAATCAACCAACATGAAAACTTAATTTAGGAGATAATTTTTAAACCTCTTTCATAAATCAAAAAACTGATCTTATTTGGTTGATCAAACACTACCTCACATAACTATAAGTTTCAGGGTCAGGCCAATATTAGATCTTGCAATATTTTAAAATAAATCGACTCTTACCTAATATACACCCACAAAAAATCAGCCTTGAATGGGCAAGGCTGATTTTTTAACTGATGGTTACTGGACTAACTTAAACAGATAAGTCCACGCACAAATATTTCATTTCAAGATATTCGTCGATACCAAATTTAGAACCTTCACGACCTAAGCCAGACTGCTTCACACCTCCAAACGGAGCCACTTCATTTGAAATTGCACCCGTGTTGACGCCCACCATACCGTATTCAAGCGCTTCACCAACACGCCACTGACGTGCGGTATTTTGCGTAAATAGGTAAGTTGCTAGACCAAACTCAGTGTCATTGGCCATTTGAACCGCTTCTTCTTCCGTTTTGAAACGGAACAAGGGTGCTAATGGACCAAAGGTTTCTTCTTTCGCGACTTTCATCTCTTGCGTCACTTCCGTTAAAAGTGTCGGTTCAAAGAAAGTTCCGCCTAGGCTTGAGCGTTGACCACCGGTTTTAACCTGCGCACCTTTGCTAATGGCATCGGCAATATGCGACTGTACTTTTTCAATCGCGGCTTCATCGATCAGCGGGCCTTGGGTTGAAGTCTCAACTCGGCCATCACCCACTTTTAAGTTCGCTACAGCAACTGCCAGTTTTTCAACCAAGGCATCGTAAATACCGTCTTGTACATAAATACGGTTGGCACATACACAGGTCTGTCCGCTATTGCGGAACTTGCTGGCCATAATGCCTTGTACCGCTTGCTCAAGATTAGCATCATCAAACACCAAAACAGGTGCATTACCGCCTAATTCTAAAGACAGTTTTTTGATGGTTGGCGCACATTGTTGCATCAAGATACGACCGACTTGAGTTGAACCTGTGAAGCTCAACTTTTTCACCGTGTCGCTTTTACACAGTGTTTTACCCACTTCGCTTGAATCACCACTGATGTGTAATAACACGTCTTGTGGCAAACCCGCACGTAGCGCTAACACTTCTAAAGCATAAGCCGTTAAAGGCGTTTGCTCAGCAGGTTTCACAATCATCGAGCACCCTGCTGCAATTGCAGGTGCGGCCTTACGTGTGATCATTGCTGCGGGGAAGTTCCACGGCGTAATTGCTGCCGTAACCCCAATCGCCTGTTTGATCACCAACAAACGTTGGTTCGGCAGTGTGGGTGTTAAAACTTCACCATCGATACGGCGGGCTTGTTCAGCAAACCAACGAATAAATGAAGCAGCATAGCCAATTTCACCACGTGCTTCCGCTAAAGGCTTACCTTGTTCAGCAGTCAAAATCTGAGCCAATGACTCTTTATTTTCCTGCATCAAATCAAACCAAGCCCAAAGTACATCAGCGCGTTGTAGAGCTGTTTGCGCTTTCCACGCTGTTTGTGCTTTTTGAGAACGAGCAATCACTTGCTCAACTGACGCGCGGTCATGGGATTTCACCCATGCCAAGGTGTCATGTGTTGCGGCATCTTTGACTTCGATGTAACCGCCATTTTCAGGCACATCAAAACGAATATCTGGATGCTGTAATAAATCTTTATATTGCGCTTGAAGCATCATCATTACTCTTCAATTATGCTGCAGCAGAAAGTGCAAAACCTTGTTTTAAAATGTTTAAGCCAGCACGGAATTGTTCTGCAGGAATCGTTAAAGGATATAAGAAACGGATCACATTACCATAACGACCACAGGTCAAAATAAGCAAGCCATTTTGCATTGCATAGTTTTGAATTGCTTTCGCTTGATCCGCCGTTTCCAACTCAATCGCGACCATTGAACCCAACGCACGAATTTCTTGGACTGTAGACGAAGACTGTTTGAGTTCATTCAGAACTTCAACCAACTCTGCGCCCAATACATTTGCACGTTCGCAAAGACCTTCTTCTTCAATCACGTCTAGTACGGCATGTGCAGAAGCTACAGCCACTGGATTACCTGCATAAGTACCACCTAGACCACCTGGGTTCGGTGCATCCATCACTTCAGCACGGCCAACCACACCAGAGATTGGGAAACCACCACCAAGACTTTTCGCCATAGTGATTAAATCGGCTTTGGTCTCGTAGTGATCCATGGCAAATAACTTACCAGTACGGGCAAAGCCTGTCTGTACTTCATCTGCAATAATCAAAATATCGTGTTGATCACATAGCGCACGTAAACGCTTTAAGAATTCAGCAGGAACAACGTTGAAACCGCCTTCACCTTGAACAGGTTCAAGTACAATAGCGGCAACATCATGCGCCGCAATATCTTCTGCAAAAATGTCTTCAATGCTTTCAATCGCAATATCTACAGTAATCCCTTTTGACTCTACAGGATAGCGTGCATGGAAAACACCTGAAGGCATCACACCAAAGTCACGTTTGTACGGTGCAGTTTTACCCGTCATTGCCATGGTCATAAATGAACGACCGTGGAAACCATTACCAAAAGTCACAATGCCATGACGACCTGTATAAGAACGTGCAATTTTCACTGCATTTTCTACAGCTTCAGCACCAGTAGAGAAGAATGTTGTTTTCGCTTCACCTGCAATCGGTGCACGGGCATTAATACGTTCAGCTAAAGAAACATAGCTTTCATACGGTACAACTTGGTACGCTGTATGGGTGAATTTAGTCAATTGTTCAGTAACAGCAGCAATAATTTTAGGATGACGGTGACCTGTGTTCAGTACCGCAATACCACCCGCGAAGTCAGTATATTGATTCCCTTCAGCATCCCAAATGGTGGAATTTTCTGCTTTCTCCGCATACCATTGACACATGACACCAACGCCATGAGGAGTCGCTTTTAGTTTACGTGCGTTCAGTGCAGAGTGTTTACTGTCCATTTTGTATCCTCATTCTTGATTCATACATTTATAAAATTTCAGCGTCCCGAGCATGCTTTTTGCTGATATACAAAGGACGTGGGGTTTATTGCATTTTGCGCTTTTATTGGCACTAGACGAGAGCCACTTTTCATCAGACAGATGGAGCCAATTCACCCGCCCCCTTTATAATTATTTTCCACATAAAATATTTATTTATTAAAAATAAATAACTTAAAAAATATCAATTAAAAAAGATATACTTATTTAAGAGAGCCATTACGGTATTCAATCGAATCACCAAAAATGATAAAGAAACCCAAAACTCAGCAGATGACTGTGCCAACCCAGAACCCATTTATGTCCAGCCTTACGCTTTTCTGACTATATTTTCAAACCGTTGTACGCGAATGTGTAAATCATCTAAAAAAACTTTTGCTTTGGATGCGACTTGTGTATATTTCCAGCCCCTTAGTCGCGGGCATTTGCTCCCAACGTCTACAAGCGAAATGCTTTACAACGGCTGCCTGACGAGATAATTTTGCATTTATGGTCATCGCTCACGAAAAGCCATTTTAATATTGTAGGAGAGAGCCAATTGCGTAGCTTGCTTGGAGATTATTTACTGCAACGATTACAGCAAGATATTGACGGAACCCTACAATTGCGGTTGTTTCGCTGCTTACGCAACGCCATTATTGACAGTGTGCTCGCACCCAAAACTCGCTTACCTGCATCTCGTGACTTAGCCAAAGAAATTAAAGTCTCACGCAATACCGTACTCAGTGCGTACGAACAATTACAAGCGCAAGGCTATGTTCAAGCACGTACAGGCCAAGGCACTTGGGTCGCTGAAAAACTGCCAGAATCCTTTTTGGTCAAAGCTGAAAATACCAATAGCCAAACTCAAGAAAAAAAGCCCCAGCAGAATTATAATTTGTCGCAACGCGGTTCCTATCTCATCGGCTATTCAGCTGCATCGCCTTATCAATGGGGCGCATTTGTGCCCGGGGCACCTGATGTCACAGAATTTCCGCACCATATTTTTAGCCGTATTCAGACCCGCCTCAGCCGTGAACCCGAAATCAACAGTCTCATTTATAGCAATGCGGGCGGTTGTTTAGAGCTGCGCCAAGAACTGGCGGAATACCTCAAAATTGCGCGTTCGGTGCAATGCGATGCAGACCAAATCATTATTACCGAAGGGACACATCAGGCGATCGATTTGGTTTCGCGGACCTTAAGTGACCCAGGCGATGAAGTTTGGATTGAAGATCCAGCTTATTGGGGGGCACGGAATATTTTACGCATTAATGGCGTGAATCTACGCTCCTTGCCTGTCGATCAAGAAGGTATTATTCCTGACCTAGACCCGAAAACCCCGCCTAAACTGATTTTTGTGACGCCTTCACATCAGTACCCTTTAGGCTCTCACTTAAGTTTAGAACGTCGTAAACAACTGATTGCCATCGCGCGCCAGCATAAAAGTTGGATTGTGGAAGATGACTATGACAGTGAGTTCCGCTTCTCGGGTCAGCCCTTCCCTTCTTTGCAAGGTTTGGAACCTGATGCACCTGTCATTTATATGGGAACCTTCAGTAAAACCATCTACCCTGCTTTGCGCATTGGCTATTTGGTGGTCCCTAAAAAGTTGTTTTCACCACTGCGTATTGTGGCATCGGAACTATATCGGGGCGGGCATTTACTGGATCAAAAAGTCTTGGCAGAGTTTATCCGTGAGGGCCATTATGAAGCACATATTCGTCGTATGCGTTTACTCTATAGCAAGCGCCACGCCTTTTTAATCGACCTGATTACACGTCATCTTGGGGCAGATTTCCTGCATGAATACAATACCGCTGCTGGTTTACATTTGATTTTAAAGCTGCCGAGCAACATGGATGATGTGTTGATTGCTAGCAATGCACTTGATCAAGGCGTAAAAGTTCGAGCGCTGTCACAGTACTATACCAAGCATTATTCAACACGGCAGAAAGGACTACTATTGGGCTTTGCCTGTGTCCGTGAACAAGAAATATTGGTGGCTTTTGGTGTGTTACTCAAATGTCTGCGAAATGCAGGAGTTCGTACGCTGAGTTGATTATTTTTATAAATTAGATACTTAAGTTTTTTAAAACCATTCGACTTGCGACTAAAGCAGCAGTTACAAAGCTAAGTTTTGCTGCTTCATTCTATAAATTATTGAGATGAGAGTAAACATTGGCTCCCCAGCTTTTCACATTTTAGCTGCAATTGGCTCCTTCCAAATGCTAAAAAATGGCTCTCGTTTACTGAGAACAAAAAAGAGAGATTAGGTGCATACATAAACAACATGTAACCGTTTTGTAGCCAAAGTGTGATTTTTCACGCTTTGACAGAAATATCAGATTTATTCATTTTTGCCTTAATAATAATAAAGCCTCTGATCATTCGGTTACAGTTTTAAAGGATGAGTAGTCCGAAAAAGGCTTTGCCCCCTTTTGAAACTACCTCCTTAAGATTAAGGAAAATTATATGGAAGCACCTAAACAAAGCGCTGTGCCGGATGCATCTCAAGGCTTAAAAAATGGACTTAAGTCGCGTCATCTCACCATGATCTCGATTGCAGGTGTCATTGGTGGTTCACTGTTCATCGGCTCGGGAAATGTTATCTATTCGGCAGGCCCTGCTGCAGTTTTGGCCTATGCGTTTGGTGGATTACTCATTCTGTTAATCATGCGCATGCTAGGTGAAATGGCTGTTCTCAATCCAGACAGTGGGTCATTTTCAACCTATGCAGATCGTGCCATTGGCCGTTGGGCTGGTTTTACCATTGGCTGGCTGTATTGGTGTTCTTGGGCTTTGCTGATGGGTTGGGAAGCCTATGTCGCAGGTAAAATTCTCAACAGTTGGTTTCCCTTTATCCCGATCTGGGGTTACATGCTGGTCGTGATTGTGTCCTTAGTTTTGGTTAACTTACAAAATGTTAAAAACTATGGTGAATTTGAGTTTTGGTTTGCACTCATCAAAGTAATTGCGATTGTGATTTTCTTAGTGATTGGTAGCTTGGCTATCATGCATTTATGGCCTTGGGGTCAAGCAAGTGCATCAGGAATCACGCATTTAACTGCGGACGGCTTCATGCCGAACGGTTTCTCGGCAGTGATCACCGCCTTACTTGGGGTTATGTTTGCCTATATCGGTGCTGAAATTGTTACGGTTGCGGCGGCAGAATCAGAAAATCCTGCCCGTGAAATCCGTAAAGCGTCTAACTCTGTGGTTTGGCGAATTATGTTGTTCTATGTCGGTTCAATGTTTATTACCGTATGCTTAATTCCACATAACAATCCACTATTAAAAGATCCAACGTGGGGAACCTATAGTGTGACTTTGTCAGCACTTGGCATTCCAGAAGCAAAACACATTGTAAATTTTGTAGTCCTGACCTCGGTATGTAGCTGCTTTAACTCGGCACTTTATACCTGTTCACGGATGTTATTTTCACTGTCCAAACGTGGCGATGCACCGAAAAGCTTCGGCTCAATCAACCGTAATGGTAGTCCATGGATGGGCGTTCTGGTCTCGTCATTATTTGCTCTGGTGGCGACGTACCTTACCGCTACTGAAAGTATGAATGTCTATGACATCTTCATGTTAGCAACAGGTACAGCAGCGTTGTATGTCTACTTGACTATTGCCTTCTCACAATTACGTATGCGTAAAAAATTAGAAGCTGAAGGACAAGTAATTGACTTTAAAATGTGGTTATTCCCTTGGCTCACTTATCTTGCCATCGCATTTATCATTGGCGCGCTCATTACCATGCTTGTGGAAGGCACCTACTTCAAAGAAGTGACGTACACCAGTTTACTTGCTCTGTTTATTGTTGGATTGGGCATCTGTGCACAGAAGTTTAATTGGGGAAAGCATGCTCAAGATAAGCCTATGAATACTCAGGCGGACTTGACCAACAATCTGTAATGTTAAACTAATGTCAGATTGAGCAAAATTCAACATACACTAAAACCAATGGCCTCCCAGTGAAAGCCATTGGTTTTTTAGGCTAAACTCAGAAATAAGTTTAATTTTCACTCAAATGTTAGCCGCCGTTTTTATCTATCTTTTTGTATTCATATACTAGAAAACTGTCAGCCTGTTTGATATTGCAGAGCCCTTTCAGAAAAAAATTTTGTATAGATTGCCGCCTCACTTTTAAGTGCTTTCACTATTCCCTTTATTCTAATAATTTTTATATAACACTTGAATAAAAAGCAAACGATTATCATTTACATATTTCGCTAGTCAGCTTATTATTTCACAAACTTACAAATTCTCCATATTTTCTTCATATTTCACCTATACATCATTTTAAGGATCTCTTGTGTTACTCCCTCATTTCAAAAAATCAGTCCTCACCCTCTGCTTATTTCCCTCCATACTTTATGCAGCCGATACATACCCTACTGTGACGCTTAACCCGATAACTGTGCAAGCCGAAGGCAACTGGTTAGATGAAGCCAATGCACAGAAAGTACTAAATCATGCTGGAGCGCGTACAGTCATTCAGCGTGATGAGTTGATTAACCGAGGCGTAACTTCTGTCAAAGAGGCTTTACGCACTGTGCCTGGTATTCAAGCTCCTGAAAATGCAGGAACAGCAGGGAGTGATGCATCGTTAAGCATCGGTGTCCGTGGTTTAACGTCACGGTTTTCACCACGCTCACAGGTACTCGTGGACGGTGTTCCACTTTCGTTTGCCCCTTATGGTCAATCACAACTCTCCTTAGCACCCACTAGTTTAGGCAATACTGAAAGTATCGACGTGGTGCGTGGCGCGGGCTCTGTTCGCTTTGGGCCACAAAATGTAGGAGGGATTATTAACTTTAACTCGCGTACAATTCCTGAAACCTTTGCTGGAACGGTAGACCTCACTACAGAAATTGCAGAAAACGGTCATGTAAAATTTAACCCCAACTTATTTGTGGGTGGAACCTTAGACAACGGTTTAGGCTTAGCGCTGTTATATTCTGGCGTTAATGGAGAGGGTTTTCGCGATAAAAATGATGACTCTGACATCAACGATATTCGCTTAAAAGCAGCTTATGCAATAGATGAATATGCAAAAATTGAAGCCAATCTACACCGCTACGATGCAGATGTAGATATGCCTGGAGGTTTAACCCCTGCTCAATTTGCTGAAAATCCATATCAGTCCTTGCGCAATCATGATTATATGAAAGGGCATCGTACTGACGGTTCAGTTAAATACAGCTATAAAAAAGATGACAATGCCTTTGAGCTTTTGGCCTATCACACTGACACCTTCCGTGATGCAGGAATGGAACGTAGTGGATCAAAACTGTACCAAACGGCGCCACGTAATTATAAAGTGACGGCAATCGAGCCACGGTATTCGCATGCGTACCAACTTGGGACTACTGAAAATGAAGTTTCTGTGGGCTATCGCTATCTACATGAAACTAGTGAAGAGGCGGTTAATCGTGCAAGCTATAACACGGTCACAGGCCCTACAAATGAATATGCTTGGACCAAAGCAGACGGGAAAACAGATGCACATGCATTGTTCATCGACAACCGCACAGATGTGGGTGCATGGTCTCTGATTCCTGGTGTTCGTTTTGAGAAAATCAAAACCACCGAAAATATGTACAAATTAAATAAAGATGCATCGGTACTCAACGGAGTACATGCTGAAAAATCCTATGATGCAGTATTACCAAGCTTTTCAGTCATGTATAAAGCCAATGATTTGTGGAATATTTTTGCAAACTACGGTAAATCTTTTGCACCACTACAATATAGCCAAATGGCCAATACCAATGCGTCAGGTGCCTATCTGACCATGCAGGGCTTACAACCTGAAAAAGCCAATAATTATGAAATTGGTACACACTATTTAGACCCATATCTATCCCTAGAATTCACCCTGTTTTATATTGATTTTTCTGATGAATTAAAACGAGATGATGCAACTCAAACTTACTCAAATTTAGGTGCCACTGAACACAAAGGAGCCGAGTTCGGATTTAAATATAATCTCGGTGCAATCAGTGACGAACTCAGCGGTATTTCGCTATATGCCAATACCACTTACACCAAAGCAACCGCATCTGCTGGGGAAAACAAAGGACAAGATCTCGACTTTTATTCACAATTGGTCGGCAATGCTGGAATAGACTATAAAGTTGATCAATGGACACTAAACACTAATTTCTACGGTCAATCTGGTCAAACCGCATCGGGCACCCATGATGCTACTGGACGCTATGGCAACATTCCTGGTTATGGTTTAGTGGGTGTTCGGGCATCCTATGATTTTTCCAACACACAACTCAATGGTCTCAAAGTGGGCTTCGGTGTGAAGAACCTATTTGACCGTGAATACTACACTCGTTCAGCGGATCAAGTCGGTGGAATGTATGTAGGTGCGCCACAAACGTATTATCTACAAACCTCATTTGATTTCTAGACACTCAATTCTAGAAAAGCAAATATTCAGGCAGAGACACCTCTCATTCATCTTTGCAAAAGTGATGTCCTCGCCTGAAACAACTTTCCCTTTATTTCTAGACAGCACCAAAAGCTGAAATGGATACTCTATCTGATAAATGTCAGCCCCTCGGCATAAGCTGCTCAACTCAACCTACAACCTTCAAATCTAATAAAAGATACTAGAATCCCTTAAAATAAACCGATAAAAGGTTATGCCCTATTTTTACTAAATTTTAGATTCAATATAAAAATTAAGTACTTAAATAATAAATATGTTTTCAAAAATGACTGCGAAAATTTAGCCCACTCATCTCTTTAACTTACAATCAGTTGATTGTAACAATACAGAGAAGCATAAAACCAAGCTAGTCTCACTAAATTTTTCACGATAAGATGATATTTTTACTCTAGGGATAAGAAGATGAATAAGAAGCCAACAATTATATTAGTACATGGATTTTGGGGCGGCGCTGCCCATTGGTCTAAAGTCATTACTGACCTATCTCACAGAGGTTATGAAGCCCTACGCGCCGTTGAACTGTCCCCCTCACCTCTTTGGCGGATGATGTCGAAAGAACCCGTAAAATGATTGCTCAAGTACAAGGCGATGTACTTTTAGTTGGCCACTCCTATGGGGGGGGCGGTCATTACCGAAGTGGGTAATCAACCTAATGTTGTGGGTCTGGTCTATATTGCAGCTTTTGCACCCGATGCTGGTGAAAGTCCAGGTGGCATCACGCAGCAACATTTACCCGTTGGTGCACCCAACTTAGAACCCGACAGTGACGGATACCTTTGGGTCAAAGCCGATAAATACCATGAAAGCTTCTGTCAGGACTTAACGAATGATGAAGGACTGGTCATGGGCATCACCCAGAAAGCCCCTGTTGCGAGTACTTTTGGCAATACCATTTCAAACCCAGCATGGAAAAACAAACCATCTTGGTACCAAATTTCAACTGAAGACCGCATGATTCACCCTGAAAACCAAGCCATGATGTCTTCACGCTTAAATGCTCAAAAAGTCATTTCTTTAGATGCCAGTCATGCTTCACTCGCGTCTCAACCCAAAGCCGTTGCTGATTTAATTGATGAAGCCGCAACTTTCCTTGCACATTAAACTATTATATTGAAGGGAGTCTACAGACTCCCTTTTTTAGAGCTATTTTAAGTATCAAACGACTTTCGAATCACAATAGATAGCGCAATATCATTATCCTGTAGGTGTAAATATTCGCACATACTCGGTTCGATGGCTGTCAGCTAGACTTCAGCTTTTACTACTGAAACTATCCTTTATAATAAAGTTCCCTCGTTAAAAGTTTTATTCAAACTACGCTATTTCAAACAAGGTGTTATGCAAGTTTTGAATAACATTTTTTAACTAATTCAGCATCAAAACTTTCTGTATATTTTAATCAAGCAATAAGAATGAATAGATCATAAAAACAGTTCAAAAAATATAACAGACTAAGTGCAATTTTCTATTTTGTTATATTTTTTCTCTCCAATTCTTGTACCTACATCTTCTAGACATCCTGATGCAAGATCATCATCAGTATTTTAAGTAGGTAGTTTTTAATGAAACGATCTATGCTTTTTTATCATTCCGATCTAGACAGCAACTGGGTATCGAACCGTCGATATTCCTGCCAGCCATGGAGGATGCAATGAGCCTCGGATTAACCGCACTTGAGTTGGCAAGAATTCAATTTGCCTTTACTGTTTCCTTTCATATTATTTTTCCTGCAACCTCTATTGGTTTAGCCTGCTTTCTTGCCATGCTGGAATGGAAGTGGCTGCGCACTCAAAATCCAATTTATAAAGACTTATTTAAGTACTGGATTAAGATTTTTGCCGTGGCATTTGCTATGGGGGTTGTTTCGGGCATTGTCATGGCCTACCAGTTCGGGACCAACTGGAGTGAATTTTCACGCATCGCAGGTAGTGTCACAGGGCCACTGCTCACGTATGAAGTCATGAGCGCCTTCTTTTTAGAAGCCGGTTTCTTGGGCATTATGCTATTGGTTGGGGACGGGTCAGCCCCAAAGCCCACTTTTTTGCCACGTTAATGGTCGCTATCGGTATTTGTATTTCCATGTTCTGGATTTTATCCTCCAACAGTTGGATGCAGACACCTCAAGGCTTTGCCATTGAAAATGGCATTATTGTCCCCACAGATTGGTGGGCAATTGTGTTTAACCCATTCTTCCCCTACCGATTTGCCCATATGGCAGCAGCGGCCTTCCTAGTCTCATCACTTTTAGTGGTCGGCACCGCAGCATGGCATTTGCTGAAAGGTCGTCGTGATGAGTTAGTGAAAAAATCTTTTTCCATGGGCTTATGGATGGTCCTGGTCACGTCTTGCTTACAAGTTGTGATTGGGGACAACCACGGTTTAAATACCTTAAAACACCAACCTGCAAAATTGGCAGCCATTGAAGGTCATTGGGAAACCAATCGTGATCATGGCATGCCTTTATTACTGTTCGCTTTACCGAATATGGAAACAGAATCGAATGATCTTGAGATTGGTATTCCCAATCTGGGTAGTTTGATTCTGACGCATTCCCTAGAGGGTCAGGTCACTGGTTTAAAAGACTTCGCAGCTGAAGACCGTCCGAATGCACTGATTGTATTCTGGAGTTTCCGTGTCATGGTTGGCTTGGGTATGTTAATGGTTTTACTCTCATTAACAGCGCTGTGGCTGCGTAAAAAAGGCTCTTTATATGAAAGCAGTTGGTTTCATAAATTTGCCATCATCATGGGGCCTACAGGTTATATCGCGCTCCTAGCAGGTTGGGTCACTACAGAAGTTGGTCGCCAGCCTTGGGTGGTGTATGGCGTGATTCGAACTAAAGACGGTTTATCGCATACAGTCACCGCAGATCAAGTCGGCTTGAGCCTGATTATTTTTGTTCTGGTCTATACCGTCGTCTTTGGCGCGGGTATTTACTACATGCTGCGCTTGATCAAACTAGGCCCTGCTTTTTCTACGCCTTTAGATGCCGTACAAGATACTGGCCCGGGGCATTTTAAAACCCCTCTACGTCCACTCAGTGCTGTTGAAGAGTCTATCGATACCACTGATCCCTCTGCTCAAAATAGTAAGGAGAAACCACATGATTGATCTCGCTTTGGTTTGGGTCGGTATCATCGGGCTCGGGGTACTCATCTATGTGGTTATGGATGGTTTCGACTTAGGCATTGGCATTCTGTTTCCCTTTATGAACGGAACGCAAGAACGTGATGTGATGATGAATACCGTCGCGCCCGTTTGGGACGGTAATGAAACATGGATGGTCCTCGGTGGTGCTGGCTTATTCGCTGCATTTCCTTTGGTCTATTCAACTGTTTTATCGGCACTGTATTTACCCATTATTTTTATGGTAGTGGCTTTGATTTTCCGCGGCGTAGCATTCGAGTTCCGCTTCAAAGCCACGCGCACCAAATACCTCTGGGATCTTGCGTTTATCTGGGGCTCTATCTTATCGAGCTTTTTCCAAGGCGTGATTTTAGGGGCTTATATCCAAGGTATTCAGACCACCAATGGTATTTACAGCGGTGGTGGATGGGACTGGTTCACGCCATTTACATGTTTTACCGGTCTAGGGGTCGTGGTCATGTACGCCACTTTAGGCTGTGGCTGGCTCATTTGGAAAACCGAAAAAGAGATACAACAACGGATGTATCATCTGATGCCTAGACTGATTATTGCTTTGCTCATCATCTTCGGTGCAGTGAGTTTATATACGCCACTGACCCATCCTGAAATTGCGCAGCGTTGGTTCTCTCTGCCGAATCTATACTATTTTAGCCCCGTGCCAATTTTAGTTTTACTGTTTGTAGGCTTGATTCTATCGGCATGCAAAAAGCAGCATGAACTAAAACCGTTTATCTATACTTTGGCTTTAGTCTTTTTGGCTTTTACTGGCTTCGTCATCAGCTTATGGCCCAATATTATTCCGCCATCGGTCACTATTTGGCAGGCCGCTGCACCTGAGTCAAGTTTAAAGTTCACCTTGGTGGGAGCTGCAATTTTAATCCCAATCATCATTGCCTATACCTTCTTGTCCTATTGGGTGTTCCGTGACAAAGTACGTATAGGAGATCAGGGTTATCATTAATTGAGGAGATAGACATGAAAAAATTTGTTGATCGACTCAGCCCACGATTATGGTTTATTTTATTGTGGTGCTTTGGCTTTATTTCTCTCGCACTGATTGCGGGTTTCTTTAAGCTGTTGCTGAGTTTTGCTTACTAAAACCAGCCAAGCATTTTTTATGAATTAGGCACGGGACTTTCAATACATGTCCTGTGCCTTTTAATTGCAGCGAACCCATATGTATAAATCAGAAAAACTTGCGCTCAGCCTGAAACATTTGATTGAAAGTGGTTTTTGGAAAGCCAACGATAAACTACCTTCACTACGTCAACAAGCTGAAACATCGGGTTTTAGCCTGATGACGGTGATGAATGCCTATCAGGAACTCGAAGCGCAAGGTCTGATTTATTCACAAGAAAAACTCGGTTACTTTGTGACAGGCGATGCGCGCTCAGAAAGCAACTCCAATAGTGTCATCCTCAACGAAAAAATTGAAATCAACTCTAAAATTTTCAGATACTTAAAATCGATCCAATCTGAACAAATGGTTCCCTTTGGCATTGCCTTTCCCAACAGCCAACTACTCTACTCTGCCAAGCTGATGCAAACGTTGGGACAACGTGCCAAACACCGTCTCAGTTATGAACAGATGCCAAGTTTACCTCCCGGAAACTTTGAGCTGCGGAAACTGATTGCGCAGCGCTACTGTATGCAAGGGATTCCAACAGACCCGTCCGATATCGTAATTACCTCGGGCGGATTAGATGCTTTAAACCTCTCCTTACAAGCTATGACCCAACCGGGTGACTACATTTTACTTCAAAAAACAATATTTTATGGCGCATGGCAAGCGGCTGAACATTTGGGCCTGAAAGTCATTAGTATTCCTGAACATGAAGAACACGGTATTGACCTTGAAGCTTTTAAAGATGCGATTGAGCGTTACCCAATTAAAGTCTGTTTGCTGATGCTCAACAGTCACAACCCTATTGGTTTTACGGTCAGTGATGACATCAAATACCAACTGGCAAAGCTACTGCACGAACGCGATATCTATTTAATTGAAGACGATGTTTATGAAGAGCTTTATTTTGATCATAAAAAACCGCTGTCGATGAAATACTTTGATCAGAAAAATTTGGTTTTACACTGCTCTTCTTTTTCAAAAACTTTGGGTGCGGGTTTTCGGATTGGTTGGGTCTATGCAGGTAAATTTTCGGAGCATATTCAGCATTTACAGCTGATGAGCACGCTTTCCGTCAACTCATTTATTCAAAATGCCTTAGTCGATTATTTATCTCATCGACACTATGAAAAGCACTTAAAAACTTTGCGTAACACCTTAAAACGTCTCAAAAATCAGTATTACACTTATTTATCTGAACATTTGTCTGAAGAATATCAAATTCATTATTATCCATCGGGCTATTTCTTATGGATTACTTTGCCCGAGCAGATCAATGGAAATTTGATTTATGAGCAACTTTTAGAGAAAAATATCAGCATTGCGCCCGGTTCATTATTTTATCAAACCGACAATGTCCCACATCATATTCGGATCAATTGTTCATTTGAAATCAATGAGCGTATTCAAAATGCCTTAGATGCCTTGATCCAATGTATTTACCCAGAAGCCTTTGAATAAAAGTTAAACGGTTTAAATTAAGACTGATTTAAACCATCTTTTTATTTGAAGAGACTCACTGCCCATACTGCAAATATCACTATCCCAGAGATAAAATGACATGATCAGATCGGATCATGTCATTCCTCTCAAGCTAGGTATAAGATTTCTCAGCACTCATATTCTGAAAATAGGTGCGATAGATATAGACACAGCCAAGTGAAAAACCAGCCATCAGGCCAGATGCCATCGGTAAATGCATCACACTATCTTGTGGAAAGACAAAAACCAAAAATGGAAAGGCATATACCGCAGGAATGCGCATATCAAAGAGCTTGAGCAAAAGAAACATCAAGGGCATATATATGAGTGTGAGCAAGATCCAATCTTGAATCCACAACTGCATAAGCACGGCCATTGAAATCGACAGTGTCAACACAGCAACCTGCTTAAGGCACATTTTCAACGAATACATCATCATATTTAATGATTCATACACCACCACTGTAATCGGTGGAATCAGTGCCATCGCTTCAATCTTGAAAATAGCAGCGAGTGCAAAACCGATTAAAGTAATACTGGCATAAACACCTATTTTTCGTCGATCAAAATTGTCTTTCCTTTCTACGCCTTGGTTTAGTTTAAAGAGCACTACACCCAACATTAGGATAAAACTGGTGGCAAAAATCGAAATCAAAAACGATATTTCATAGGCTTGGGTCACAATCGGCAAGAAACCCGTGGCCAGTGCGGGCGGCAATATATAGTTAAACATCCGCATCACGAGCAACATGGCACAGAGAACTAAAACTAGTTTGAATAGATATGAAATTGGCATTAAGTTAATACAGAACCCGATTACAGCGGTCAAACTGGGTAAAATAAAAATTTTATCTGGCTGATTCAGCCACTGTTTATCTCGATAGACCCATAGCCCAACGGCCATCGCCGCCATTTCAGGCAGAATAATTTCACGATCATTCAGTCCATAGGCAGCCGCCACCATGAGTACTATAAAGACAAAGGCCGCGAGATAGCTTTTGGGGCTTAAGATTGTCTTTGCATGTGACATAGGATTCATATTCGATTCCTTATTGATTTAAAACGATATAAAGCGAAGTAAATACTTCGTCACTGCAATCAGCGATGGGGCAAATAGCACCATAATGATTCCTGAAATAATCATCGAGAGACTAGCAATGACGCCTTCCAATTCATGCCGCTGTCTTGCCCGAGCTATGCCCATAGCATGTGCGGCATTACCTAGTGCTGCGCCCGAGGCAAGATGATTTTTATATTTCATCCAAAGCAAAAGGAGATCTCCCAACAACATACCGACCAAACCTGTAATCACAGTAAATAGCGGAATCAGGCTGATAGAGCCCCCCACTTTTTCGGTAAGCACCAAAGCGAAAGGAATCGAAATGGAACGCGCCAACAGGCTATTTTTAACGATGTCATCAAAATCCAATAGGCTCGCCAAAAACCAACTGCTGAAAATACCCACCAACATGGCGAGGCTAGAACTGAAGAGCAACACTTTAAAATGTTGCTGAATCATGCGGCGATAACGAAAAACAGGAATAGCAAAAGCCACCGTGATTGGGCCAAGCATGGCCACCAAATATTGGGTATAAAAGTAATAGTCTTGGAACTGATGCTGTAAAAGAAAGATCAGTATGATGCTCACACTAGGAACAACAATAATGGGGGATAAATAGACTTTTTGGGTTCGAACAAAAAGTTGCTTTGCCATGAAATAGCACAGCGCAGTCCAAACCAAGTAAAAAATTCCCCAGAATTCAGTCATACTAATCTTCCAGTTTTGATTCTTGATTTAGCACTGGCTGCTTTAACAACAACCGCACGCTATATACAGAAACCATCATCACCAAAGCGGTGCTGATTAAAATCACCAGCAAAATTTTCCAACCACTGGCAATCAATAAATCCTGATATTGAATCACGCCAACCACTGGCGGAATGAAAAACAGCAGCAGTTCAGCCAGTAACAGATCGGCACCGCGTTCAACGTGGGCTAATTTCAACCATTTCATTTCAAGTAAAAACAACAGCAGAAAAAACCCAAGTACCCCTGATGCCACAGGCAAATTCAGCAACTTTTGTAAGACATCAGCACAGCCCCAAACAGCCAAAATAATGATGATTTGGCAGCTCGCAGTTTTTAGCTTCTTCAGCCGATTTCGGGCAGCCAACATCTCAATTTATGTCCGCATAAGCCCGCTCTTTAGACGGCTGGATTGAGACACGTTTGTAGGTTTCTAAAAAAGATTCATGTGCTAAACGTAGATCCAGATAAGTATTTAAAATTTCTTCGAGCACATCGGGAATATCTTCTGCTGGAAATGATGGCCCTAAAATATCGCCGATGGATGCATCATGATCTGAGTTACCGCCTAAGCTAATTTGGTAATATTCAGCGCCTTTTTTATCGACACCTAGAATGCCAATATTGCCGACATGGTGATGTCCACACGCATTCATACAGCCTGAAATGTTCAGATCGAGCTTGCCTAACTGATATAAAGCATCCAAATCATCAAAACGGCGAGCAATTGCTTCATACACCGGAATGGATTTGGCATTTGCCAAGGAGCAAAAATCTCCGCCCGGACAGCAAATCATGTCAGTCAAAAAGCCAATATGCGCACGAGCCAAATTGCCACGATCTAAGACTTGCCACAGTTCAAACAAATCCTTTTGGCGTACATCGGTTAAGGCAATATTTTGCTCATGCGTGGTTCGCAGCTCACCAAAGGTATATTGGTCAGCCAAATCTGCAATTAAACGCATTTCATCGGAAGTCATATCCCCCGGTGCTACACCCGCCCGTTTTAAGCTGATCGTAACGATGCGGTAGCCCGCGACTTTATGTGCATGGGTATTGATATTGAACCAGTGTTTAAACTTCGGATACTGTTGGAACAAAGCCTCAAAATTTCCCGCATCTAAAGATTCATAGGCAAACGGTCGAAATACTGCATCCATTTGCGCTAAAACACTAGGCTGAACTTTGAGCAGTGTTTGAGTATGTGCAAACTCAGCTTCCACTTTTTCTGCAAAGCCCGCTGGAGTGAGGGCTTTCACTAAAATTTTAATACGTGCTTTGTATTTATTATCACGGCGGCCATGCAAGTTATATACGCGCATGATGGCATCTAAATAGGCAATTAAGTCTTCACGAGCTAAAAATGGCTTAATGACATGTCCCGCTAAAGGGGTTCGTCCAAGACCACCGCCGACTTTAATTTGATAACCTAACTCCCCCGCTTCATTTTCTACCAGATAGACCCCAACATCATGAAAAGTCGTGGCAGCACGATCTTGTTCTGGGTGTGCACAGACCGCAATTTTAAATTTACGCGGAAGGAATGAAAACTCTGGATGAAAAGTACTCCACTGGCGAATTAGTTCACAGGTGGGGCGCGGGTCTGTGAGCTCGCCCTCAACTACACCTGCATATTGGTCTGTGGTGGTGTTTCGAATACAGTTGCCACTGGTCTGAATAGAATGCATGTGTACTGTAGCGAGTTCCTGCAAAATATCGGGGACATCTGCAAGCTGCGGCCAATTCAGTTGAATATTTTGACGCGTAGAAATATGCGCATAACCACGGTCATACTTCTGTGCAACCTCAGCCACCTTACGCAATTGCACTGAGTTCATTAAGCCATAAGGCACTGCCAAACGTAGCATGGGAGCATAGCGTTGAACATATAAACCATTTTGTAAGCGTAAGGGACGATATTCTTCTTCAGTCAGTTTTCCCTCTAAATAACGCTGGGTTTGGTCGCAAAACTGTGCGACACGTTCATTTAATAAATTTTGATCAAAGTCTGTATATAAAAACATGGGGATGACCTAGGTATATGCATCAATATGAAAGAAAAGCTGTTTTGAATGGCACATCAAAAATGCAAGTTAGGCGAAAAAAGCCGCCTGCTTTCGGGACACACCATGTTGTAAACAGGTCTGCATATACTCGGCATAGACCGATAACTTTTCATAAATATGCTCCGCATAGAACATATCTTCAACCAACTGGGTCGCTTGCTGCTGGTTATAACTGCCATAACTCAACAATAATTGCGCATTCAATGTGGCGAATTTTTCACATAAATCGATATATTGCTGATCTTTGTTTTTAAAGAACAATTTCCGCATATTCCATTCACTACTGTCGATGATGGCATCATGCGCATGGATAGAAATATAGTTAATTTTGACTTTAAAAAACTGTTCCAGCTCCGCGAGTTTTTGTGTATTGAGCACTAATGATGTCACCAAAAAAATCTGCGAGACATCAGTTCGACATAGTGCTTTGATCAATGAAAAATAGAAAAAATCGACATCATTAAATACGCTATCACTCAAATCTAAATAAACATTGAGTGCCTCAAGTACATCATCTATTTTTAGGTTTTGTTTTTGCTCTGCTTGATAGTAACGATTGAGGATATTGAGTACGGTCGGCGTTGCGGGACTGCTATAAATCACAGGATGGTTTAAATTTGCCAAGATAAAAGGCGCAAATAAAAATGCGACCTCGGCATGTTCTGCTTGAATGGCAGATTGCACAATATACTGAACTTTAGCGCTTGAAAAATCACGTAAGACTTTAGCACGCAGCAAAGTTGCTTCTAAGTTTAAATACTGCTGCGCAAGTAGATGTTGTAGTTGATCTGAAAGACCCTGCCCCTCAACCAATTCAGAAATTGTATTCAGTTGCTGTGTTATAAACATTACGCCACCATCAAGATTGTGATCCCTTCTTGAGTCAAATTTTCAGCTATTTTGGTGTGAATGAGTAGCTACAGTAAGGCTTGAAAAAACTATAACAGCGTGCCTCCTTCTCAAGTTTTATAGGTGCAAAACCATCAAAATTAGAAAAATAAATTCGTTATATAAATAGGAGCCCAATTCCATCATGGCGTTATTTTGAGTGCCTAAAAATTCAGAAACGACTTTTCTCTTTTCCTATTTCAAGCAGCCCTTTTAGCCATTGAATATAAGGTGGAATATAGAAAAGAGAATAAAAGTTATGGCTGACAAGACACCTCTAAAGTTGTTTTGATACGCTCTAATACAACGGTAGTTTTAAACCATTGCACATTCGCATTATGATGAAAAAGCTGATCACATAAGGCTTGAAATCGACTCATACTTGGCACCAAGAGTACCAACATAAAATCCGCCTCGCCTGTTACGTAATAGCACTGCTGTACTTCTGGAATTGAAAAACTTGCTTTCAACTCGTCAAGGTCAGTCACATGGGTTTGGTTGACACGAACCTCGACAAAAATCGTAATCACTTGCCCCAATTTGTCGGGATCAAGCAATGCGGTATTGCCAATAATATAGCCACTGTCTCTTAATTTTTGAATGCGACGTTGTACCGAGGCCATTGATAAATGCACTAAATCAGCCAATTCTCGGAGTGGCGTTAAGCAATCTTTTTGCAGATGCTCCAATAAAGCGAAATCAAATTTATCCAATTGCATGAGCAGCTTCCTGCGAGAAATTTTCTCATTCAAACGGCTTTGTTGCACAAACATTCAAAAGCTAAACTTCTTCCAAGTTATCTAAATTTAAGTGGCAACTTGGGTGTGAGGTCGACCTAAATCTGTAAATTTATTTAATACGGCCACACGTGCATGAATCTCATTGACTTGGCTTTGAAAGTTTCTCGCACGGAGTTTATCGCCTAATAATTTGATGCAATGCATCTTGGTTTCTATCAGACTTCTGCGATGATAGCCTGACCAATTTTTCCATATTGTTCTTCCTAAACGTTTAACTGTTCGAAGTAATTCATTTCGCTCTAGCGAGCTGGTCTTTGTATCTTTCCAAGGTTTCGCATTTTTTCTTGGCGGAATCACCGCATGTGCTTGTCGGTCTGCAATTACTTGACGGCATTGCTTGGTGTCATAAGCCCCATCAGTATAGACAGAGTCAATCTGCTCATCTTGTGGAATCTGATCGAGTAAATCACCAAGCACTTGTGAATCACTCACATTATTTGTAGTGAGTTGAATAGTGCGTATTTGAAGGGTTTCAGCATCTATACCAATATGAAGTTTACGCCATTGGCGACGATATTCAGGTTGGTGTTTCTTACGCTTCCATTCACCTTCGCCTAGAAACTTTAAGCCAGTAGAATCGACGATGAGCAATATATTGCGCAAGGCAGTCCATTGCAACTCTTCTCATAGTTAATTGCAATATCAATATGCTTTTGTCTTCTGCAGATGGTGGAATAGTCTGGTGCTGTCCAATCTAATCTACAAAGATGAATGAGACTTTGCACAAAGCCAGTGACCATGCGTAAAGAAAGACGAAATAAGGATTTGATCATTAAACAGCATTGGATGGCTGTATCTGAATAAGTTTGATTTCGACCATGTTTACCTTTGGGTTGAGCGTACCATTGCGTCTTGGGATCAAGCCAAATTGAGAGATTTCCTCGATTTATTAATGCACTGTTATAAGAAGACCAATTGGTTGTACGATAGATTTTAGGTGTGGGCTTATTCATTTGAGAATTATATTGTGGAATAAGCCTTTAGAGATAGGTTTGTGCAACAGAGCCCTTAAATAATGGTAATTCCTTATCTTTAAAATAGAGAACGCCCGATGAAATTCATTAGGCGTTTACTTTAAATAAGTGTCAGCTTATTTTATAACCAGATACACTTGACAATCACGATTCTTTTTCTCAATTGCCTTAAAAAAACAATCTTGCTATTTTTGACTTTTCACACCATTTTGTTCAACTTGTACTGCGGCTTGCCAGCTAGGTAGTTGGCTTAAACCTGCTACGTAACGTTGGATATGGGGATAGTTTTCACCTTGTCCCATATGATAAACTAAAGCATGTAGTCCAAAGCCCATCATAAAGTCAGCACCGGTTAAACGGTCTGCCACTAGAAATTCTTTATCTTTTAAATATTCATTTAAATGGCTAAATACTTTATCGAACTCAACTTGAGTATAATTTTCTAGAAATACCAACTTCGTGCCCTGCTTGGTTTCTATCGCATTAAACGTTTTTAATAAAAATGGAAGGGCGAATTCAAACATGAGGTGCGACAGTTTCAAAAGCCTTATGATAATCAACAAGCTGAGCAAATTTCTCTAATGGTGTAAGCCAATCTAACGCCTTTCTAGGACGAGTATTCAGTGACATGGCAAC
>NZ_MVOM01000043.1:0-33442 GCF_002018895.1 Acinetobacter sp. MF4640
GGCCCGGGCAGTCTACGTGTGCGTAGTGACGAGTTGGAGAATCGTATTCTACGTGTGAAGTATTAATTGTAATACCACGTGCTTTTTCTTCTGGTGCAGAGTCAATTGCAGCGTAGTCTTTCGCTTCGCCACCGAATTTCTTCGCACATACAGTTGCAATTGCAGCTGTTAAAGTTGTTTTACCATGGTCAACGTGACCGATTGTGCCCACGTTAACGTGTGGCTTATTACGTTCAAACTTAGCCTTAGCCATGAGATCTTCCTTTTTAAACTACTCATGCAGGATCACTGCATGAGCACTTGGTTTTTAACTATGAATTAGTTTGGGCTTATAGTAATCGAAAGATTACTCGTCGTCACCTTTTTTACCGCCAGACTGAAATTTAGAAATGATGCCTTCAGCCACGTTACGTGGAGTTTCAGCATATTTAGCAAATTCCATAGAGTATGTTGCACGGCCTTGAGACATAGAACGCATTTGAGTCGCGTAACCAAACATCTCTGCAAGTGGAACTTCAGCTTTAATTGCTTTAGTACCGCCAGGCAAGTCATCCATACCTTGAACCATACCACGACGACGGTTTAAGTCACCCATGATATCGCCCATGTAGTCTTCTGGAGTTTCTACTTCAACTTTCATGATCGGTTCAAGCAAGATAGGATCTGCTTTCATGAAACCGTCACGGAATGCGTAAGAACCTGCCATTTTGAACGATAATTCGTCCGAATCGACATCGTGGTAAGAACCGTCAAACAATGTAGCTTTGATGCCAACAACTGGGTAACCAGCAAGGACACCATTCTTCATACGCTCTTGGATACCTTTATCCACAGCACCGAAGAATTCTTTAGGAACTACACCACCAACAACTTCTTCAACGAATTCGTAATCTTTTTCTGATTCAGGATCCATTGGCTCTAAACGTACGTATACGTGACCAAATTTACCTTTACCACCAGTTTGACGTACGAATTTACCTTCTTGTTCAACTGTCTTCTTGATCGTTTCACGGTAAGAAACCATTGGTTTACCAATGTTTGCTTCAACACCGAATTCACGCTTCATACGGTCAACAATGATGTCAAGGTGAAGTTCACCCATACCAGCAATAATTGTTTGACCTGACTCTTCGTCAGTACGAACGCGGAATGATGGATCTTCCTTAGCCAAACGACCTAAAGCAATTGACATTTTTTCTTGGTCAGCTTTAGTTTTTGGTTCAACAGCCAATGCAATTACTGGCTCTGGGAATTCCATACGCTCAAGTGTGATGACATTTTTCTCATCACAAAGTGTATCACCCGTAGTAACGTCTTTAAGACCTACACACGCAGCGATATCACCCGCACGAATTTCTTCAACGTCTTGACGATCGTTCGCGTGCATTTGCACGATACGGCCGATACGTTCACGTTTAGATTTAACTGGGTTATAAACAGAATCACCTTGTTTAAGAACACCAGAGTAAACACGTACGAAAGTTAAGTTACCTACGAATTTGTCGTTCATGATTTTGAACGCAAGCGCAGAGAACGGAGCTTCGTCAGATGCTTCACGAATCGCTTTAGTTTCAGCTTTGTCGTCAAGAACACCTTCAATCGCTTTAACTTCTGTAGGCGACGGTAAGAATTCAATTACTGCGTCCAACATACGTTGAACACCTTTGTTTTTGAACGCTGTACCACAAAGCATTGGTTGAATTTGACAAGCCAAAGTTTGAACACGTAGACCAGCAACGATATCTTCTTTAGATAGTTCGCCTTCTTCTAGGTATTTGTCCATTAGCTCTTCAGAAGCTTCAGCAGCAGCTTCAACCATGTTTGTACGCCATTCTTCAGCAGTAGCTAGAAGTTCAGCCGGGATTTCACCGTATTCGAACTGCATACCTTGTGAAGCTTCATCCCAAATGATCGCTTTCATTTCGATCAAGTCGATTACGCCTTGGAAGTTTTCTTCAGCGCCAACAGGGATTACTACAGGTACAGGAGCTGCACCTAAACGTGTCTTCATTTGTTCAACAACACGGAAGAAGTTTGCACCAGTACGGTCCATCTTGTTCACGAATGCTAAACGAGGCACTTGGTATTTGTTCGCTTGACGCCATACAGTTTCAGACTGAGGTTGTACACCACCTACAGCACAGTAAACCATACACGCACCATCAAGAACACGCATAGAACGTTCAACTTCAATTGTGAAGTCAACGTGTCCCGGTGTATCAATTACGTTGATACGGTGTTCAGGGAACTGTTTAGACATACCTGACCAGAATGTAGTCGTAGCAGCAGAAGTAATGGTAATACCACGTTCTTGCTCTTGCTCCATCCAGTCCATTGTTGCTGCACCGTCGTGTACTTCACCAATTTTGTGAGATACACCTGTGTAGAACAAAATACGTTCTGTAGTTGTGGTTTTACCCGCATCAATGTGCGCAGAAATACCAATGTTACGATAACGAGAAATTGGGGTTTGACGAGCCATGATTTCTTGCATTCCTAAATTTTGTTGTTTAAAACAGGCGCTTTAAGCTGACGAACAGCTTAAAGCGATTCGATGACAGTTTGGCGTAAGCCAAGCTATCACCCTCCTGAATAGGGGCTGTTTTAGTCGCTTAGAAGCGGTAGTGAGAGAATGCTTTGTTGGCTTCAGCCATACGATGCACGTCATCACGTTTTTTAACCGCTGCGCCTTTACCTTCAGCTGCATCAAGCAACTCACCAGCAAGACGTAAAGCCATAGTTTTTTCAGAACGCTTAGCAGCAGCATCTACTAACCAACGCATAGCTAGAGCAGTACGACGGGATGGGCGTACTTCCATAGGTACTTGATAAGTAGCACCACCAACACGGCGTGCTTTTACTTCAACCATAGGACGAACTTTTTCAAGAGTAGTCTCGAAAAATTCAACTGGGTCTACTTTGTTTTTTTCTTGAACGCGGTCTAAAGCACCGTAAACGATACTTTCAGCAATAGATTTTTTACCATCTTGCATTACGTGGTTCATGAATTTAGCGATTGTTTGGCTGCTGAACTTAGGATCCGGAAGGATTTCACGAGCAGCAACTACGCGACGTCTTGGCATTTTAAACTACCTATATATATGACACTTCAGGTTAATCCAGCCGTAGCACAAAGTGTCATGTGCTTTCGCTGGCCTTACTACACGTCGCTTGAATTTCACAAAATTAATGCAGAAATCAGACAAGCGAGACGATAAAGGATTGCAGTTCTAGCGAACTAAGAGGTTAATCTCGAAAGATTATTTCTTAGGACGTTTAGTACCGTATTTAGAACGAGACTGGTTACGATCTTTCACACCAGCACAGTCTAAAGAACCACGAACGGTATGGTAACGTACACCTGGTAAGTCTTTAACACGACCACCACGGATAAGAACAACACTGTGCTCTTGTAGGTTGTGGCCTTCACCACCGATGTAGCTAGAAACTTCAAAGCCAGAAGTTAAACGCACACGGCAAACTTTACGCATTGCTGAGTTAGGTTTTTTAGGTGTAGTTGTGTAAACACGTGTACAAACACCACGACGTTGTGGACAAGCCTTCAACGCAGGAACTTTAGATTTTTCAACTAAAGTCGTACGACCCTTACGGATCAACTGATTTGTTGTTGCCATTTGGCAATTCTCCCGTTAATAAAAAACCCAAAAAAAGACGACTTTTTGAGGGCATGCAATTGTAAGCTAAGACGTAAAAATGGTCAACATTTCAAACTACATGTAATGTTGACCAAATCAGGGCTTTTACAAATTTCTATCTATTTTAAAGGGTTTATTTTTTACTTGGCGCATTTCGTCTTTTTGTAACCTTTTTTTCAGTCGGCTCTACAGCGGGTTTTGCTGTGACTTTTGAAGCCATATTGGGTTCATTTTCCGTAAAAGACTCATTATTGTTCTGTGTGGTCTCCTCAACCTCATCCACTGGATATAAATCTGCAAGATCCTCTTCCATTTGTAGGGCTGGTTGCTGCGGTGCAACAGCATCATGGGGTTCAATCATTTGATCTGCGAGTTGTTCCAGCCCTTGTTGAACACGTTCTTCGGTTGCGACAGGCTCTGTAACTTTGTCAGACTTTTTCTGGATTTTAACCTTGGTAATACTTTGATGACCTTTTAACTCTACTTCAGCCCCAATCTTCAAATCTGAACTATCGGTCTCTGATGTACTGCGCTGTGACAGCAGTCGTGGCGAGGCTTTCACCAAAAGCTCAAGTGAGCGTTCATATGCAGTTAAAGCACTCAGGCTAGTATCTTTTTGTTGAATGATATATTGACGGGCTTGTGAAAAAACCAGTTGTGCTTTTTGGTGTACATCATCAACAAGGCGCCAACTATAAGCTGCACTCACCCCTGCACTGGCAATTGGTGTGAGTTTTGCTAACTTATTCAGTAGCGATAGGTTAACAATCGACTGCCCCCATTTCAGCTGACCATCGGCATTGGTCAACCATTTCTTTAAGGCTTCAATATCATTGCTTGAACCTAAAAGCTGTTGTAACTGAGAGACATCATGGGTTTGCAAGGTACTTGAAATGGCTTTTATCGCCATCAACAAAGTTTGTTTTTCCGCAATCAGCCCAAGATCAATCTGTTTAAAAATAAACTGGACGATGTCTTGATCAGATTCTTTAGTTAAGTCAAAGCCATAAGAACGCCCCACCTGATAAATCATACGTAACGACATCACCAAGGAAGCGGGTACATCTACGGTTGAGCCCACAAAGCCCGTTGCTCCAGTCAGTGCACCTTGCAAGATAGCAATAATTTTATTTTGTTCGGACAGTGCCTGACTAATCCGTTTTGAACGGTCGACATCTTGGGTCAACATTTCTAAATCACGCACGCCCGCTTCATCTAAAACGGCATCGACCGAGCTCATACTCGAGCTAAATTGATTGAGCTGGCTAAAAAAATAATCTGCGGCTTTATCGGAAAGTTGTGGCGACACAAAATGTGCCACTCGATTTGCGTTGACATAATGACGTCCTAATAAATGACGTGATACTGTCGGCAGATGGTCTCTTAAGACTTGCTGCGGGTGTTCATAACGCTTATTTTTCGATTTTGTTTTTGTACTCGCACTATCACCAGTTGTAGCATTGGTCAGTGCTGAGGCCGTATCTGGGCTCACTTGGTTTAATATGTTTAAACCTGTATGGCTGAGCTTTTTAGCCACTCCGAAGGCATTTGAAAAGAAACCACTGCGCTGTTTATTGTTTGAATCCGCCATTCCGTACCCCGTACTTTATAATCTTTCATTTCTAGCTAAATACTAGGTGTAGTACGCATTTATCTCAATAAGAATATGTGTCTTTTAGTAAAGTTGAAATGCTCTGCTCCTGATTTTAAGACAAGTCAAATTGGCATAGGATTTGCCATAAGAATTAAAAATTCTTTCTGCTATTATGATCTGCATTGAAAACATAAGAGTTGCAATTGGCTTAGAAATAAATTGTTGATTCATCTTTAAGCGCAACTCTGCAAAACCACCATATAAGGGATCTTTAAATGAAACGTGTAGTAATCACTGGCATGGGTATCAACTCATGTATCGGTAATACTTTGGAAGAAGTTACTCATGCATTACAAAACGGGATTTCTGGGACACGTTTTAACCCAACCTATGCTGAACTCAATTTTAAAAGTCATATCAGCGCTGCTGCTGAACAAGACTTTGATGGTATCGACCGTAAGCTAAAACGCTTTATGGGTGTTTGTGCCATGTATGCATACAATGCTGCGGTTGCTGCGGTTGAAAATGCAGGCTTAACAGCAGAGCAAATTGGTGGCAACCCACGCTATGGTATCGCGGGCGGTTCAGGTGGTGGCTCAACTGCATCTGTAGTTGAAATGAAAGAATTGTTAGACACCAAAGGCGCACGTAAAGTTGGTCCGTTCTTCGTACCACGCAATATGTCGAACACAATTACAGCAAACGTTGGTGTTGCTTTTAAAATGCAAGGTGTTGCACACACCATTACCAGCGCATGCGCAACGTCTGCTGATGCAATTGGTTATGCCTACAACCTAATTCAACTCGGCAAACAAGACTTAATGCTTGCAGGTGGTGGTGAAGAAGATCACTGGTCTCAAAGCTTGTTATTTGATGCGATGGGTGCACTGTGCTCAAAATACAATGACACACCAGAAACAGCGTCTCGCCCTTATTCAGCAGACCGTGATGGTTTCGTGATTGCTGGCGGTGGCGGTTTTGTAGTGCTTGAGTCTTTAGAACATGCGCAAGCACGTGGTGCCAACATTTTGGCTGAAGTCGTGGGCTATGCTGCAAACTCTGATGGTGCAGACATGGTTGCGCCATCTGGTGAAGGTGCGACACGTTGTGTACTGATGGCACTTGAAGAAGCAAAACAACACGGCGTAGACAAAATTGACTATGTGAATACGCATGGTACGTCGACGCCTGCTGGTGACATCACTGAATTAAAAGCAATGGAACGTGCATTTGGCGAAGGTCAAGTTCCTCCACTCAGCTCAACCAAGTCAATGACAGGTCATAGCTTGGGTGCTGCTGGTGTACAAGAAGCGATCTACTCTGTGCTAATGATGCAAAATGACTTTATTGCACCAAACATCAACGTGACTGAACTGGATGAAGGCGCAAAACCATTTGATATCGTGCTTGAAAAACGTGACGCAAAATTGAATACTGTGATGAGTAACAGTTTCGGTTTTGGCGGCGTAAATGCATGTCTCATTTTCAAAAAGTGGGAAGGCTAAGCCGCTCATTTTAGGGTGACTTGATGGATGCTCCTTCTGATGCTTTCTTGTGGGTAAAAGCATTACATATTATTGCCGTGGTGTGTTGGTTCGCTGCATTGTTCTACTTACCACGGCTCTATGTTTACCATGCCATGAGTGATGATGCCGTCAGTCATCAACGTTTCGAGGTTATGGAACGTAAGTTGTACCGTGGCATTATGTGGCCGTCGATGATTGCAACACTGATCACGGCACATTTCTTGGTGGATTGGGGTGATGCAACGCGCCACTACCATGAAGCCCTGTGGTTCTACCTCAAAGTCGGCTTGGTTGGACTGTTGGTGATTTACCACTTTGTTTGCGGTTATTACCGTAAGAAATTGATTGGTCATGCGCACTACAAGTCACACAAATTTTGGCGCTTCTTTAATGAAATGCCAACCCTCATTTTATTTGCTGTGGTGATTTTAGTCGTGGTGAAACCGACATTTTAAAATCCCACACTTAAAAAGCCCCGATTGATTCGGGGCTTTTTAATATCTATAAATAAATCAACAGTACAACTCAAGATCCGCGCTACGAGCGCATCCAAGATTGACGAATTTTTAAATTGAGTGGGGTCGAATAATATTTCTCAATCACCCAACTCAAAATAAACACTGCGATAAAATAAACAGGCAACAACATCAACTTTTCAGCCGCTAAAGTTTCTTTTGGGAAATACACCACTTTCATTAAGCCGAGAACAATCAAATGAAACAGATACATTTCATAGCTACGCTGTCCAATCCAGACCAAACTCCGTGCCGTGTATGAGATAGGTTTAACTTTCAGGTCTTGGGTAAAACACAATATGAGTAACGCTGTAAGTAAAGCAAATACGCTGATGCCCCAACTACTCACCTCTTTGATGGGTGCATAAAAATATAAAGCGGTCATTAGAAACGCTGTTACTGCAACAATCATTTTTTGATTGTAAATTACACCTTTAAAATGTTGCGCATATATTGCGGTGAGGCAGCCAATGGCAATTCCATCGAAACTAGAAAAATAATGATACAGATAAGCGCCGCTTCCCTCGCCAAAATGGAGGGCACGAAAATACGGTGCATACGCAATGACAACGAGCAGAAAAATAATAAAGCCTTTGCCCCGACCCAGTGCTAAACACAGGACAGGAAACGCTAAATAGAAGACTTCTTCAACCGATAAAGACCACAATACGCCCAAAGCATAGTTCACCCAGCCGTATTCAATAATCAGTAGATTCATCCAGAAGCTCAAAGCTGAAAGAACAGTCACAGCATAGGACACCTCTACGCCATTGGGCGACTGATTGATAAAGGGTTGCAATCCTAAACTTCCGAACACACTGACCATCGCAACCAATAACACCAGACACGGCATGATTCGAGCAATACGACGGATATAAAAATCTTTCAGCTTAATCTGCGCCAAAGATCCACTACGCTGCAAAGTATGCTGGGTAATCAAAAAACCTGAAATGACAAAAAACATGGTAACACCATAGTTGCCGTTTCGGGCAATCAAGGTACTTAAGCTCTCCCCCCCAATGGGGATGCCGAGAAAGGTATCGTATAACTTATACGGAATATTGAAATGGTGAATCAGCACCAAAAGGATGGACACGCCACGCAGGATGTCAATTTTATAATTACGCATAAATCATTGTTAAAATTTTAAAGTGCCTCATTAAAAGTAAAATCACCTGATTTAGACAGCTTTTATATATAAAATCATACAATGATCTAACACTTAGTTAGAATCCATTGATTCAGCTCAAGTAAAAAAGAAAGCCCTACTTATGCAGGGCTTTCTTTCAAATATCAAAAGTACAGAATGAGTTTTAGCTATTTACTGCGGAGTCTTACTGTTTTAAGTTTTAATTGCTTGAGTTCGTTTTGTTCTTTTGTTTCGCCAAAAGAACCAAAAACATTTGTCATCCGCAAAACCTGTTCACTTTCAGTATTTAAAAATTTCGTTGCAAAAACAGTCCACTTTAAATGCTAGACAGGTTGCGGATGACATCGTCACGTATCGAATAAAACCTCAAACTTAAAAAGAAAATACCAGTCAGTTAAGAAACTGACTGGTATTACTACTTATGCAGGGCTTTCTTTCAAACATCACGAGTACAAAATAAATGTTACTTAGTTATCCAATTGCTGCCCTAACAGACGTTTTTTCATACGTGGTTTGTACAGCAGTTGATACGTCACGGCTAAAATAATCACCCATAATGGACTGATCATCAATGCGCGAAGGGTATCCGCCTCTAAACTCAAAATAATCAACGTAAAGAACAAGAAGATTAAGACCACATAAGACATCCAAACACCGCCTGGCATTTTAAAGGTCGATTTTGCATGAAGCTCAGGACGCAATTTACGGTAGCGGATATAGCACACCATAATAATGCTCCAGATACTGATGAACAGAATCACACACAATGAGCTGGCTAATGTAAAGGCTTCAACCGTGTTTGGTACAAAGTACTGCAGCGCAGCACCTGCCATGATAAAAGCACATGAGAAGAATAAGCCTTTTGCTGGCACCGCACGTTTTGATAGACGCGCTAGGCTCTGTGGTGCTTGCCCTTCTCTTGCCAAACCAAACAGCATCCGTGATGTAGAGAACACACCACTATTCATTGAAGACATCACTGAAGACAGCACAACCAAGTTCATAATGATGGCTGAAGTTGGGATACCTGCATGTAAAAATAGTGAAACGAACGGGCTTTGATCCGCAGGAATTTGATTCCACGGAGTCACCGACATCACTACAAATAATGACAAGACATAGAACAAAATGATACGGGTTGGAATCGCATTCACTGCTTTCGGTAAGTTCTTTTCAGGATCTTTGGTTTCAGCAGCCATGGTTCCAATTAGCTCTACACCGACAAAGGCAAAGAGTGCAATTTGAAAACCGGCCAAGAAGCCATCGGCACCTTTAGGAAACATGCCGCCATGCGACCAGACATTGGTAAAGCTGGAAGCCGTGCCATCCGGTGAGTGAAAATGGCTGAATACCATAAAGCCGCCTATCACGATCAGCCCTAAAATGGCTAAAATTTTGATTAAAGCAAACCAAAATTCAATTTCACCAAAGAGTTTCACAGTCAGCAAATTTAACCCAAGGACAAACAGCACACAGCCGACACTGATTAAAGCCTGCCCCATGGGAGTAAAGGCCATGTCTGGCGGGAGCCAAAAGCCGAGATAGTTAATAATGGCTGCCAAGTCCGCAATACCGACTAAGACCCAACCGAGCCAATAAGACCAACCGATATAGTAACCCGCACCTGGCCCAATCAGATCATGAGCCATGTCGATAAACGACTTATAGTGCAAATTTGACAATAAAATTTCGCCCAATGCACGCATTAGGAAGAAGAACATGGTCCCGATAATCATATAAATGATTAGGATAGAAGGACCAGCAAGAGAGATAGTTTTGCCCGAACCCATGAACAGGCCCGTACCAATCGCGCCACCAATGGCAATCAATTGCAGGTGGCGGTTGGATAATTTCCGTTGTAATTCATGCGATGATGCATTTGCACCGTCAGCTTGTGGGGTAGTCGTCATAATTTAACATCCTGTTAAAGTCCTTTTTTGCGTATAAACCATGTTCATACAGTGCTCGTTTTCCTAACGGGCGGTATTTATACGCTGATCAGCCATTCAGCCTGAGCCAAAGGGCTGATACACACGGGGGAGAGTTTAAAAAATTAGTTTTGTGCAGCTGTCACTGCAATTTCGATCAACCAGTTTGGATTGACCAAATCAGCCTGAATCGTGGCACGCGAAGGTGCTACACAACCGTTCATCCAATCAATCCAAATCGCATTGACTGTTGAAAAATCAGAGAGATTTTTGATGTAAAGCTGAGCAGATAACAAACGTGATTTATCTGTATTTGCCAAAGCTAAAAGCTCATCAATAGTTGCTAAAATTTCACGGGTCTGACCTGCGACATCATTGTCGGTATTTTTTGGCACTTGCCCTGACAAATACACCACTTGATTAAACACAGTGACTGCACTCATGACTTCGTTGGTGTTGAATTTTTGAATGTCTGAATGTGACATAGGTCTTTCCTTGTATGAAACTGTATAAAAATAAAATTTAATCTTGGATAAAATTGACACGTGCAGTGACAGCACACATCAGCTCATAGCCAATCGTGCCTGAACCTGCTGCGACTTCATCAATGCTGAGTACAGCACCCTGTTTCGATGTACCCCACAGCACCACTTCACTGCCGACTTGGGCATTTGGAAGGTGAGATAAATCGACCGCCAACATATCCATGCTGACACGTCCGACCAAGCTACTGCGTTGTCCATCGACTAAAACAGGCGTACCTGTTGCGGTAATCCGTTGATAACCATCGGCATAACCACAAGCCACAATACCCACACGCATGTCGCTTTCAGCAATGAACTTTGAGCCATAACCGACGCTGTCGCCTGCTTTTAACCGCTGAATAGCAATCAGCTCACTGCGCAAACTCATGGCAGGTTGCAAATCCCAGTCTTGAATGGAGTGGCTTGGATAATCTGGAGAGCTGCCATAGAGCATGATGCCGCTACGGATCACATCCGACTGCAACTGTTCATGGCGGAGAATGGCTGCACTGTTACTGACTGAACGTGCACCCGGTAGATCATGGGTGATGGCATCAAATAACTGACATTGATGCGCAATGCCTTCACGTCCGAAACGCTCACCATCGGCATCCGAAAAATGCATCATATGGGTCAAGCGTTGAACTTGAGGCAAACTGGAAAGCTGCTGCCACACTTGACGGTATTGTTCAGGACGGAAACCTAGACGGTTCATACCGCTGTTCATTTTTAAATAAACATCGAACTGCGCCTCTAAAGGAAAACGCGCTAACCATTCGAGTTGATATTCACTATGAATACTAAAGCTTAGATCCAACTCATGGCAGTCAAATAGATCTTGCTCTGAAAAAATACCTTCGAGTAACAGAACTGGACCTGTCCAGCCCAAGGCCCGAATACGTTTCGCCTCCGCCAAATCGAGCAGCGCAAAACCATCGGCAGATTTGAACGCTTGATAGACGCGTTCAATCCCATGACCATAGGCATTGGCTTTAACCACCGCATAGACTTGGCTATTCGGCATTTTCGTGCGGGCAACATTTAAATTATGCTGCAGTGATTGGCTATGAATCACTGCAGTAATTGGACGCGGCATTTTCTTCTTCCTTGAATCAATATGACCTAAAACGGATTAGGCTGCTGAAGGATAACGTTGAATCGATAGACCTTCAGTACTGATGTCTGGTTGATGGTTCATCACCAAGTCACTAATGAGCTTGCCTGAACCACATGCCATGGTCCAACCCAAGGTGCCATGTCCTGTATTCAAGAATAAGTTTTTAAAACGAGTCGCACCAATAATTGGTGTAGAGTCTGGTGTCATTGGACGTAAACCCGTCCAGAAACTTGCTTCAGCTAAATTTCCACCTGGGAATAAGTCTTGAGTCACCATTTCCAAGGTTGCACGGCGGTCTTGATTTAAACCGTGGTTGAAACCACTCAGTTCAGCCATCCCCCCCACACGGATACGTTGGTCAAAACGCGTAATGGCAATTTTATAAGTTTCATCAAGCACCGTAGACTGCGGTGCAAATGCAGGATCTACAATTGGAATGGTCAGTGAGTAGCCTTTTACAGGATAGACAGGCAAATTCAAATTCAATGGTTTTAAGAAATCACGTGAATAACTACCAAAAGCAAGCACATAACGGTCTGCTGTAAGCACTTGACCATCAACCACTACACCTTTGATTTCATCCCCTTCAACCACTAGTTTTTCAACATTTTGGTTAAATTTAAATTCTACGCCCATGTCTTTCGCAAGATTTGCCAAAGCATTGGTAAATAAGTAACAGTCACCTGTTTCATCATTCGGCAAATGTAAACCACCGACCAGTTTGTCTTTGGCATAGGCTAAAGCTGGCTCAACTTTGGCTAAGTCATCTTTTAATAATAGTTCGTAGTCGACGCCACATTCTTTTAATACTTGGATGTCACGTTGTACGGCATCCAATTGAGCTTCATTACGGAAAACCTGCAAAGTTCCTTTCGCACGGTTTTCATAGTGAATACCTGTTTCTTTACGCAGTTCACGTAAGCAGTCACGGCTGTATTCAGCAACACGCGTCATACGTTCTTTGTTAATGGCATAGCTTTGCGGATTGCAGTTTTTCAGCATTTGCGCCATCCAGTTCAGCTGCCACATGCTGCCGTCAATGTTAATTGCCAATGGAGCATGATGCTGGAACATCCACTTTACAGCTTTAAAAGGAATACCCGGTGCAGCCCACGGTGTAGAATAACCTGGAGAGATTTGCCCTGCGTTACCAAAGCTAGTTTCTTCAGCAGGACCAGCTTGACGGTCTAAAACCGTAACGCTTGCGCCTTGTTGTGCAAGGTAATACGCACTTGCAACACCGATGACACCACTACCTAAGACAATTACACGCATGACTGATCCCTTACACACACACTAGTTTATTTAACTAGTATATTTTTAGGTTAATAGTTTTTTTCACTGTTTTTAACATTATAATCTAGGTAAATCTCCATTTTTGTCGCGCTAAAATTCTAAACATAGGAAATTTATAATGCGTAAATTAGATCGGATTGATCAGCAGATTTTAGATATTTTGCAGCGCGATGGACGAATTGCGATTAGTGAATTGGCCTCTCGCGTTAACCTCTCAACCACACCATGTTCGGAACGCGTCAAACGCTTAGAGCGCGACGGTATTATCATGGGTTACTACGCACGCCTCAATCCGCAACTGGTCGATCGAAACTTATTGGTGTTTTTAGAAATTAAGCTATCAGCCAAGTCTGGCGATGTGTTTGATCAAGTGGCGCGTGACTTGGTCGAAATTCCTGAGGTTTTAGAATGCCATCTAATTTCAGGTGAATTCGATTATTTAGTTAAAGCCCGTTTAAAAGAAATGAGTGCCTACCGACGCCTATTGGGTGATTTACTAAAAAAACTGCCCTCTTCAGCGTCATCGCACAGTTATATTGTGATGGAAGAAGTCAAAGAAAGTTTTTATTTGGACATTCGCTAACAGCTTATTAAAAATATGCATCTTAAAAATGCATTCACTTTAAATGTTTAAAACCTATCGATTCCCTATTGGAAGTTCTGCACCATGTTTAACAAACTTATGTCTAGTCTTGGCTTACAAGGCATTCAAGTGGATACTCGTCTACACACCACCGCGCCACAAGCGGGACAAGCCATTCAGGGTGAGGTTATTTTTAAAGGTGCTGCGTCTAATAAAATTATCAACGGTATTTATTTAAAGCTCATGACCACAGCCGAGGTTGAGTCAGACGATGCTGAGTACAATAGCGCGTTAAGTATTGCCGAATGGCACATTAGCGGGGCTTTTGAGTTACAAGCCCATCAGTCACATGCATTTCCTTTTTCGATTCAACTACCCTTTGAAACGCCAGTTACAGATGTGCCTTGCCGCGTCAATAAAACTAGAGTGTGGTTACATACACATTTAGATGTGGACTGGGGGCTCGATGCCACTGACAAAGACTATTTACAAATTTTACCGACACCGGCTATGCAGGCGTTTATTCAAGCCATGCAGCAATGCAGTTTTCAGTTGATGACCGTCGATGTTGAAAAAGGTCAACTACGTGGCAACGGCTTCCACTCGAGCATTGGTTGTTATCAAGAACTTGAATTTAAACCTACGCAATTGTTCAACAGCATCAATGA
Source organism: Acinetobacter sp. MF4640 (assembly GCF_002018895.1). Taxonomy (NCBI): domain Bacteria; kingdom Pseudomonadati; phylum Pseudomonadota; class Gammaproteobacteria; order Moraxellales; family Moraxellaceae; genus Acinetobacter; species Acinetobacter sp. MF4640. The sequence goes on from NZ_MVOM01000043.1 coordinate 14,558, forward strand.
AGTTGAAGTGTCCTTTGTGGCAGAGCAACATCAAACCCATGTGCTTTTAGAAGTGGATCGTAAATTTCGTGGTGATGGCTTCAACAGCCTTACCATTCCCCATCAGCAGGCCAATCCGGCACTGTTAGTGAATGAAATTAGACGCATGTTGGGACTTTAATTTTTAATCACTGCGCACAACTGTTTTAATGTAGAAAGTAGTGCGCAGTCAAAAAAGGCGTTATTTAAATCCTGTCCGAATTAAATTCTGTCTGAGTTAAATCAAGTCCAAGACATCGGCAAAGGTTTTAATTCGCGCTTTAGGTGCGGCTTCCGTCAACTCTTGATCAGAACCATAACCGTATTCCACCACAATGGTTTCAATGCCGTTGCGACGTGCACCCAAAATGTCATGCTCACGATCGCCAACCATCAGACATTCTTCTGCTTTTAACTGCTCTTTTTCTAAAATATAAGCAATCAAATCTCCCTTATTGGTGCGCTCACCGTTCAGTTCACTGCCATAGGGATGCACAAAGTATTGCAGTAAATTGAAATGCTCTAAGATTTGACGGGCATAGACTTCTGGTTTTGCTGTCGCCAAATATAAGTGATAGCCCTGCTCGGTCAGTTTTTTTAAGGTCGGTTCAACATCGGCAAATAAATGGTTTTCATATAAACCTTTCACCGCAAAACGCTCACGATAGCCCAATAAAGCTTGCTCTGCCAAAACATCGTCCACTGCAACATTTAAGAGTTTTGCCAAAGACGCTTTTAGTGGTGGCCCAATAATCCAGTCAATGTTTAGATCTTCAGCAATGGGATGTCCGACTTTGTTTAAGCCATAACGCGCACTGGTGGTAATGCCAACTTTTGGATCTGTTAATGTTCCATCTAAATCTAGCAAAATATGTTTAATCACAGCTGATCCTTCTTGGGCTTTAAATAAAATACTATCGAGAGTTCTGCTAAAGTTGCCTATACTATCGCAAATTTTCGCAACAAGGATATTTCTGTGCGCGCAACCGTACTGTGCTTTTCTGGTTTAGACCCTTCAGGTGGTGCTGGTTTACAGGCCGATATCGAAGCGATTGGTCAAAGTGGTGCGCATGCAGCCATTGCGTGTACAGCACTCACTGTTCAAAACTCGCAACAAGTGTTTGGCTTTGAAGCAACGTCAAAAGAATTGCTGTTAGCTCAGGCCCACGCTGTTGTCGGTGATTTACCGATTAAAGCCGTAAAATCTGGCATGTTAGGCACCACAGATAATATTGCAGCACTGGCTGAATTTCTACGTGAACATCCTGAGTACAAATATGTGCTCGACCCTGTTTTAGTAGCGAACAGTGGAGGTTCACTGGGTGATCAAGCCACCTTGGTCAAAGCCTTTGTTGAGCTGATCCCATTGGCGGACATTATTACCCCAAATACAGTTGAACTACGAGCGTTAACAGGTCTCGATGACTTAGCTGCCGCAACACAAAAACTGTTTGAAATGGGTGCCAAAGCGGTATTGGTGAAAGGTGGTCATGAAGACACACCAGACTATATTCGTAATGCCCTGTTTGTGAATGGCGAGCTCATTTCTGAAACTCGCTGCCCGCGTTTAGCTGGTGAATATCACGGTTCAGGTTGTTCGTTGGCAAGTTTTATTGCAGGCCGTTTGGCGCAAGGTGACAGTGTTAAAGTCGCAGTACATCATGCCGAAACATGGCTCTTTGGCGTATTAAAACAGGCAGAAACACCTGTTGAAGGCGGTCAAAAAATTCCAAAGCGTTTTTGAGTAGAAAACCCTGCGTATGCAGGGTTTTCTTTATCCATCTTGATGGCGTTGCTTTAAATGTGCCACATGCTCACGGTTGGTTTTCCATGACTTTTCTAACACTTCTTTTTCAATCCGAAGCTGAATCCTTTTTAGTTTCATCACTGGAATCACTTCTGTGTTAAAGGTCTTAATATAATCGACCCATGCTTTACCTTTAAATACCGTACTGGGCATCGCAGTTTTAAACTCGCATTCAGGCATAAACACCACAGCAGAATGGATATAATCTACATCAACAATATCGTGCAACACACTTTGCAGCACTTTGACGTGTTTATAATTTTGATGCAGCGGATTTTGAAATTTAAAGCTCTTTTTATAAATTTTCTGCGTCCACATCTTTTGTCGTTCACCACCAAAAATCCAGCCCTTATAGTTTTTGGTTTCAATCACAAAAACACCAAAGGGGCTCAATACAATATGGTCTATTTGAGTTGTCCCTCCCTGCTCATCAGGCAAAGTCACATCGTTAATTAAAATATAACGCTCATCCAAATATAATTTCACATGCGCTTGAACTGCGAACTCACCGAATTTTCCTTTCAGATAAGGCTTAAACGCTTTTAAAAGGCCGATCCCGAACAAGATCAGTAGCATCCACCACAGTTCTGAAAACACATTCCCCACAATTTGACTCATCATATTATTCATCGTTATTTGAGTTAGAGACACGATTCTTTAAAAGAATACAGATTAAAACATAAGGTACTGATTTTTAAATTATTAAACTAAAATACGAGCGTAAAAACTCCGAAACACATGCTTAATTCGCATTTTTCTCAAGTTTCAATAAAATATCTTTATTGTCCAAACCGCCTGCAAAGCCGACCAATTTTCCATTCGCCCCCACAACCCGATGACACGGCGCAATGATTGAAATTGGATTTTTGCCATTAGCCGCACCCACTGCACGAACGGCTTTGACATTACCAATCTGTAGCGCAATATCTTTATAGCTTCGGGTTTCACCAAAAGGAATTTGCAATAAAGCCTGCCAAACTTGCTTCTGAAAATCTGTCCCCGCAAAATCCAAAGGCAAATCAAAACTTTGACGTTTTGCCGCAAAATACTCGCTCAACTGTTTCTCTGTTTCCAACAAAATCGGATGCTGATTGTGTTCGACCAGCTCAGCTAAACGTACCCGTTTGGGATTTTCATTTTCCCACAATACGGCAACCAAGGCTTGATCATGTGCCACCAGTCTCAGTACCCCGACAGGAGATGGCATATATTTAAAAAATAAGCGCATGGTTCACCACAAAAATTGTCTATGTATGCAACATTATGACGATGAAAGTTTCATCAGTACAAGCCCAGAAATGATTAAAACCGCTGCGAGCATCCGCATGGCATTGGCAGGTTCACCCAAAATCAAAATACCAACCAAAAATGAACCAATCGCGCCAATCCCTGTCCAAACGGTATAGGCAGTGCCCAAAGGTAAGGTCTTCATGGCATAAGACAGCAGCGCAAAACTGGCCACCATAAATACGAGGGTTAAAATACTCGGCGTCAGTTTGGTAAAACCATCCGATACTTTTATTGCATAAGCCCAAACCACTTCGAGCATACCTGCAACTATTAAAATCACCCATGCCATACGCAACACACCTTTTATTCCGAGCAGAAACAACAAAGCTTCAAACGAAGGATCGCTTGAAGCTCTACATATTTGAATGAATTTAGCTTGATGAGAGTTTCATCAAAATCAGGCCCGATACAATCAGCACCGCAGCAAACATCCGCATAGCAGTTGCTGGCTCACCTAAAATAAAAATCCCCACCAAGAAAGATCCAATCGCACCAATCCCAGTCCAAATGGTATACGCGGTTCCTAGCGGCAATGTTCGCATTGCATAGGCCAGTAAACCAAAACTTAAAATCATGAACACAATGGTAACGATGCTGGGTGTGAGTTTGCTAAACCCTTCGGACAGTTTCATTGAATATGCCCAAACGATTTCAAACAGACCCGCAAAGATAAGAAAAACCCAAGCCATGCTACTGACTCCTCTTCACTAGAGTCAGGCCGTCCTGACGAATTTTCTCAATATGAGGGAGGTCGTTCATCCTAAATATGCCTCAAATTATAGCAAAGAGCGCACCAAAATGAATTATTTTCATACTTAGAAATCATTAAAGCGCAAAAAAGAGTGATCCGAACCAGCAGATCACTCTTTCAGCACAACATTGGTGCAATCTCAAATATTTACTTTAAACCTAAACGTCCGACTTAAAACTTAAAGCGAATACCCATTCCATACTGCCAACCTTTCTCTTCGTCACTTTCAGCCTGCCAAGCCGTCGCTTCATTGCCTTTGCTATATTCATAGGCAATGTCCACATAAGGCATGACTTTTTTGCTGATTTCATAACGCGTCTCAAGACCGACAGCTGCATTACTAAGGCCTGATTTTTTGGCATATTTAGAGTCATCACTGAAAATAATATTCATATCTAAATAAGGCTTGAAAATCAGCTTTTGGGTCAGTAACAAGTCCCGCTCGGTTTCTAAACTAAACGCAGTATAGTTGTCTGCACCAGCATATATGTAGGCATCAGTTTCAAAGAAATACGGCGCTAAACCATGTAAGCCAAGCACCCCATCCACGTTTTCTTCCGTATCCCATCCATGCTGTTCGCGCTCCACTTTTTCAGCTCGATAACGTGCACCCGCCTGTACATCCCAAAAGTCTGAGATCATACGGCTATACAGCACTTTGGCATCATACTCAGCCTTATGCGCTTCCTGCTTATCCGCATGTACTTTGATAAACAGCTTATTTTCATCTGTCCCGATACGGGTTTCAAACTCAGACTTTAAACCACCATCGCCTTCTTCATTCAGCAACCATTTGTTATCGACAGTGGTGACCGCATAAATTTGCGCACCGTGCTCTTTGCGGTGATCATGCGTATGTGCTGTTGAATCATGATTCATCTGCTGTACATGTTGTGCGCTAGTCTGTGGAACAGCTTGAGGAAGACTGGTCATCGCCTGATGCTGTGCATGTTGTGACATCACGGACTCAGTTGTCATGGACATATTTGCATTTGCTTCAGCAGGCATATGATGCCCTTCATGCGCCATAGCCGCAGCACTCATCAACACGAAAGAACTGCTCACTATGCTTTTAGAAAAAAGATTAATGGTGTACATGATGATCTCCTTTCTGAGCCTTCGACTGTTTGCTTGGTTGAGTCTGAGCTTGCTTCTCCGATGAAGGCAGACCAACCGCATTTTTCTGTTTCAGCATCTGAGCATGCTCATCGGCACTATGCTGATGATGCTCATGTGCCATATCTTTGGACTGAACTTGGCTTGTAGATTTGGCTTTTTGTTTTTCATGCTGTGCATGAGATTCGGCAGCCATAGCAAACGAACTCAATAAGACACTAACAGCTAAAGTAAAACCTGAAAAAAGATTAGTGATGCGCATGTTCATCTCCTTTTGGTTCAGCTTGAGCAGCTGTTTTTTGCTCTTGAATTGGGGTGCTGGACACTTGACTATCACTCACATTGGCCACAATCAGTTTATTCATCATGCCTGAGCTCATGTGATACAGCAGATGACAGTGAATGGCCCATTCGCCTAACTCATCTGCGGTCAGTAAAGCAGTCACTGTTTTGCCCGGTGGCACAATCAAAGTGTGCTTATTCGGCATATCAACGGCGGCTTGTCCATTTTCCAGTTGCATAAACATACCGTGCAAATGCATCGGATGCGCCATCATACTGTCATTGATAAATTTGATCCGAATACGCTCGCCGTACTTCACTTTCAACGGTTCAGCGTCGCTAAATTTTTTCCCGTTGATGGTCCACAAATAGCGCTCCATGGTTCCACCCAAACGAATCACCAATTCGCTCGTCGCCTCACGGGTATCTTTTTGAGGTTCTAAAGATTTGAGATCGCTATATTGCAATGCCTTGTCGCCTTTAGGGGTAGAGGCATTCGCCCAGCCATACACTGGTGTAACAGCTTTCTGTACCGAACTTGTTGTCGTGTTCTGTTGCGCATGACCCATCTGTGTATGATCCATCTGAGACATGGTTTCATGATTCATTTTCGCATGATCCATACCAGCCATCGCCGCATGATTCATCTTCGAATGATCCATTTCAGGCATCGCTTCAGGGTTCATTTTGGAGTGATCCATTGCAGGCATCGCTTCATGACTCATCTTTGAGTGATCCATTTCAGGCATTGTTTCATGGTTCATCTGTGAATGATCCATACCTGAATGTTCTGAGCCGTGCCCCATATCTTCCATGGTTAACAATGAGCGTGGACGTGGCGCAGGCATATCTATGCTCTGTGCCATTGGAGTCAACTCATTGTGTAAAGTTCCAATGGCGTAGCCTGAACGGTCAATCGACTCTGCTTCAATTTGATAATGCCCTGCTTTCGGTTCCACAATCACATCATAAGTTTCAGCAGTTCCAATCCGAAACTCATCCACAGGAACGGGTTTAACAGGCTGACCATCTGCACTGACTACCGTCATTTTTAAGTGAGGAATACGGATATCAAAAAATGACATGGCTGAAGCATTGATAAAACGCAACCGAACCTTCTCATTCGGCTTAAACATACCTGTCCAGTTCTGCTCAGGCGTTTTACCATTAATCAGGAAGGTATAACCCGTGACATCCGACAGATCCGTTTTTAGCATGCGCATTTGGTTCCACATGGAACGGTCTTGCCACGCGGCTTTTAAGCCATCACGCTGTACTTGTTTCCACACGTCACCAACGGTTTCACGCTGATTTTGATAATATTCGGCAGAAATCTTCAAATTCTTCTGAATCTGTTCACTGCTCTGCTCATGGAAGTCCGATAGCATCACCACATAATCACGTTCAGTTTTTTCATGCTGAGCTAAAGGCTTTTTGTCTTTGGGATAAATGACCAATGCACCATACAGCCCATCTTGTTCCTGTCCTTTAGAATGCGCATGGTACCAATAGGTGCCACTCTGACGAACCTTGAACTTATAGACAAATTCGCTCTTCGGTTGAATGCCGTTAAAACCATTAAAACCAGGCACACCATCCATCAACCCAGGCAGAAGTAAACCATGCCAATGGATCGATGAATCCTGTTTTTTTAAGTTGTTTTTAACCCGAATGACCGCATCGTCGCCCTCCTCAAATTCAAGCAAGGGAGCTGGAAACTGTCCGTTGACACTAATCCGCTTGAGCGACTTGCCGGTTAAATTGACGGGACTTTCATCAATCACCAATTGGTACTCTTTGACTGCGGCAAAGCTCCAAGAAGATGACATCAGACACACCCCAAGGATGAGGCTTTGTTTAAATTGAATAGACATGACTAAATCCTAATAATTTTAAAAATAAAGTTTTAAAAATCAGGATTAGGCTTTAGGGGGGCGTAGAATTTCTTGCCAATAGCCCACTAAATGTTGAGCTTGATAATGAAAATGGGGGGATGATTGTACTAAAGCGGCTTCAAGCTGAACGAATGCAAGTGGTTCAACGTCTAAAAGCGTCAGCATCGTTTGGCAGTGATACTGTGCACACTCCTGACACTGAACTTGCTTATTTTGCAGCATATCCGAGGCATGACAGTTGCTCTTCGCTGTTATGTCGGTCTGAGCCATATGCATTTGATGTCCAGAGACTGGACTCGATGATTTCGTTTGATGACAGTCGAGCATGCTTTGCATACCTGCTTCATACGCTGAACTTTGCTCACTGGTTGCAGCCTGCATACTGAGCTGCATCATTTGATGCATCGGCGCTGCCGAAGCTTGGGCAATACCACTCCACCCCATTACCAAGGTAATGAGTAAGACAAACCAAGAATGTGTCTTGAGCAATGAACGCACAATCAATCCTATTTAGTCAGTGAAGAATGATATTTCAACGCAACAAAACGCTCTTTGCATGTAAATGCCTAACCTTTTGTTGCTGATCCCAATCAACAGGATAAGCAAAGAATGGCTTATACACAAGATTATAAATTTAAATTCAATTACTGCGACGGTTTAACACCTCAGTAGACTTAAACAATAAAGTTATTTTTTAAACAGCGCTATTTTTAAGTACAGATGAATAAATCATCAGTAACAATCAGGCTTTCACACCATAAAAAAGGACTCAAATGAGTCCTTTTTATACATTTAACGTCTAAATACTAAACCATTGCTGTGTAAACGTTTGAATATTAATCAAGTTATCCATATCGTTATCAACATAGATATCCACCAGTTTATCCATAAAGTTATCCACAGACTGCTATGTATTTATACTTCTGAGATTAAACGTTAACTGCACCCACTTTTGCAAGCTCTGCACGCATATCATCAATCACAGCTTTATAATCTGGCTTTCCAAAAATAGCTGAACCAGCAACAAACATATCTGCACCCGCTTCTGCAATCTCGCGAATATTTGCAGGCGACACGCCGCCATCCACTTCTAAACGAATATCACGCCCTGAAGCATCAATAATTTTGCGTGCTTCACGCAGTTTGTCTAAAGTCATCGGAATAAATTTTTGACCGCCAAAACCTGGGTTCACACTCATCAACAAAATTTGATCGACTTTATCGAGCACATAATCTAAATAATGTAACGGCGTTGCTGGGTTAAAGACCAAACCAGCTTTTGCACCGCCTGATTTAATCAACTGTAAAGAACGGTCGATATGGTCGGAGGCTTCTGGATGAAAGGTAATAATGTCCGCGCCAGCTTCTAAGAAATCACCAATCATGCGATCGACAGGTTTGACCATCAAATGAACATCAATTGGGGCTTTGATGCCGTAGTTCTTGAGTGCCTTACAAATACCCGCACCAAAAGTCAGGTTTGGCACATAGTGGTTATCCATCACATCAAAGTGAACCACGTCTGCACCTGCTGCAAGTACATGTTCAACGTCTTCACCTAAACGGGCAAAGTCAGCAGAGAGAATAGATGGTGCAATTAAATAAGGCTTGGACATGCGTGTACCTGGCTTATACAAAAGGGAATAAAGGCATTATAGCAAATTCAGCTTTTGAACTGGGACTTGTGAAAAAAGAAAGCGCTAAGCTTTCTAAATTTGCAACGTAGCGTTGCAACATTCAACTTTTCATTTGGCTTGAAACTGTTATGGTAAATGATCAATCGACGAGGTAAATATGAAAAGTACTGCGGATATTGTCACGACAGATGCGGCTCGAATTGCAAAACGACTGGTGAATCACTGGAAACATAAGTTTGAAATCGAACAAGAACCAAGCAGTTTTACCATTATCATGCCTGAAGCACGGGTACTGTTAAGCCCTCAAGCCGAGCATTTATATGTCAGCATTGAGGCGAGTGAAGAGAAACTGAGTCACTTAGAACACGTGGTCTTAGACCATCTGATCCGTATGGGACAAACGCCGCTCACGGCAACATGGACACAAGTTTAAGTAAGTGGCTGAATTGAATTAGTTTGATAACCGTTGCTGTTGGTTAAATTGGCGAATAGCCGCAATACGCTCTTGGGTCGCAGGGTGACTTTGGAAAAATGAACCAATGCCACCGTCCTCCTCTTCCTCTTCGGACTTCCCTTGCGGCCGCTTTTCTTCCTCTTCGGCACGTGCATCATCTTCCATACGCGCTAAAAAGTTTGCCAAATGTAAGCTGGAGATATGGTTTTTATCCAGCACTTGCATGGCATACAAGTCCGCATCACTTTCAAAATTGCGTGAATAACTGGCACCAACCAAAGCCACAGGCAAAGTTGTAAATAAGGCCGAACTGTCCCCCGTCACCGCAATCAATAGCACACTAAAACCTAAACTCGATAAGGCTTGCTGTAAGCTATGCCGCTCGACCAAGTGCCCTTGCTCATGTGCTAAAACCCCAATAATTTCATGATCATCTTTGGCTAAATTAACCAGTTCATCGGTCAGAATAATGGTGTTGTTTGGCAGCGCTAAAGCATTCGTTCCAATTTGTCCACCTGCACGAAACAGTACTTTGGCAGGTTGCCCATTGGCAACAAGGTCTTGATAGCTTTGTATGATTTGTTTTTGACGTGCAAGAGGGATAGTCGAAGGTCCCGTCAGCTTAAACACTTGTTCTTGCGCTTCATCGCCGAGTTTATAGATGGTATCGGCAGGTAGTTGCATCGCGACATAATGTGCTGCGCTTGGAATACCCCATCTTAAAATGGCGAAGATAAAAGCGGCAACAAACACCACACTAAACAAGATGAGACTTGGTGAACGCTCTAATTTCCAAATCGAATGCTGTACATGCTTTTTGTTCAGCTCAAACCAGTCAGGCAACGCTTGTGGAAATTCAATCCGAGCATCATCTTTCAACTCAATCACAGGTTGAATCTGCCCCAATGCCCCAATCAACTGCATATCGGCATAGTAATAACGACGCTGCTGCTGGTTATAACAGATCAACACCGTTTCGCGATCTATCGGTGCAATCGTGGCTGGATAAGGCTTAGAAATCTGCCCATCATAAAAGGTGATGTTTTGTTCCTGCATTTAAGCCTCGTTACAGCGAAATATCGATGTCAAAAATATCACTCAGCTCTTCAGCAATGGCATTCGGGTCATCTTGAGCCAAATTGTACATACGATCTGGATCATTTTTTAGGGTTAAAGTTAATGACTCAATTTGATACTGATACAAACGCACCGCAGCCCATGCCGATAACAAACCGAGCGAGAGGATTTTTAAAATCCAGTTGGTCATCACGATCCATGCATAATGCATCTGACCACAGTCCGTTTGGAAAGGACTACGCCCCAACGTGGCTTTATTCCATGTGGTAATAAAAATACGAGCCATCATCAACGGCCAAATCATAAAAGCAGCAATCATATAAATTACCGCCACGATGATCCCAAACTGGGTTAGAGAACTGCTCCCAACTTGAAGGGTGAAGGCAACGAATAACCCTAAAACAAAGACAATTCCAATAAACAAAAATACGGGCACATACATGGCACGCATATAGTCAGGCCAATCGGCATGTAGCTCAAAACGTAACTGCCCGAGTTGTAAATTATCCAGCGTGTATTTTTTAAAATACCAAAACAGCACTGGGAAAAAGATCCCGAGGGTAAAAATGTAAATCAAAATGCCTTTCAGCGCCAAGATATAGGCTTCTTTGGTTGTGCCTGTAAAATAAAAGCGGCTATTACCAAATTTACTGTTTCTTGCACGAAAGCGAATAGTAGAACGTACCAACCACGGCACAAGTAGAAATATGATGAGGAAACCAATTAAAGAAGCTTGCCAAGATACTTGAGCCAAAGCTGAAGCGCCAAAGTACACGCCCAAAGCAATAATTCGACCAATCAGGATGCGTGTAGGTACACCCGTAAAATCAAACTTGCGGCGATAAAACACCGTATTGCCATAAAAATAGCGTAAGCGTCTAACCTTCGCCCAAGGCGCATATAAACTGAAGGTAACAATGGTCAATAAGATATTCACAATCCAAATGCCAAAGTACTCTCGGGCATTACCACGGAATTGGAAACGAAAGGTCTGTCCCAAATAGGCGTTTGGCTCATCCGTGGGAACGGCTGGTGGAGGTGGCCAGCTTGCTTCAAAAGAAGCCTCTACAGGTGGCAAAGATGCCTCTGAATTTTGCATGTATACCCTATCTATTATTTTACTGTTTTATTTTTTAAGAACAAAAAATCAATCACCCAACCATGTTAATGCCAGTGCTGGATGATTTCTAGTCAAAAATTAAGAATAAATATGACAAATCAAGATTTAAGATTCGAGCTGTACGGCATGAAACTGCAGGTGATCATCAATAAAACTTTGAATAAAGTAATAACCATGGTCATAGCCTGCATGTTCGCGAAGCGTCAGTGGCTGGCCCGCAGCCTGACAGGCTTGCTGAAATAATGCAGGATTGAGCTGGCTATAAAACTGATCACTCAAACCCTGATCAATTAAAATATCAGCAAAATGAGCTGTTTTTGTTTGGACCAAAGCGCTTGCATCATGTTTCAGCCACTCAGCTTGATCTGAACCTAAATAGTTTGAAAACGCTTTTTCACCCCAAGGACATTGGCTTGGTGCACAAATCGGGGCAAATGCAGACACCGACTTAAACTTCTCAGGATATTTCAAGGCCAAGGTTAAAGCACCATGACCGCCCATGCTCAATGTACTTTGTGTAGTATGCTTCTCAACGTGCTGTAAAAACTATATGGAATTTATAGCATGTTGTAAATAGATACTATTTAGTGAGTGGGTAAACATGAGCAAAAAATTAGAGCCGTATTTTTCTAAATCTAAAGCCCATATAAATTTTATAAAAGAATACCGTCCAACTTATTTTGACTCCATAACAAATAGCTTTGACCAAATGGAAAGTATCTATTGCCCAAGATTTCCATCATTGATCAAAAGTGATAATACTGTATGGCATCTATCTTCAAATTATTTCAATCACTTACTCATCAATGAGAAAAAAAGCACTGCTCTATTAGAGTCTGTTGCATCAGACTTAATAGATTTTTTAAGATTCTTAGAGGAAAATGAATTAGATATCTTACACCTCCCTCCTAAGCCTGAAAAAAGAGTGACTTATCAATTCCATACATCACTTTTGCAAAGGATAAGACTTGGTTTAATTTCACCAAGCACTGCTCGTCAACGGATGAACAGAATTTTACGTTTTTATGATTTCTTAATTGCAGAAAATGTATTTACCCCTGATGAATTAAAGAATCGACCATATGAAAAAATTAAAACCTATGTGTCATGTATTACTTCTTCAGGTGATATTTATACAAAACAGGTGAATAGTTCAAATCTGAAAATTCGACATAGTCCTAATCCTCGATATGGAAATGAAATTATCGATGGTGGAAGACTTCACCCACTTTCTACGATTGAACAGCAAATTTTTCTTCAATATTTAGAACAATATGCATCTAGAGATTTTCAACTTATTTGCTATATAGCTCTATACACTGGGGCAAGATTACAAACTATCTGTACGTTAAGAGCATTTCATATAAAAGAGTTACTTACTAAACAAATGCTGAATAGTGCTGATGATACCTACAGCATTCGAATAGGCGGAAAATCAATTATTGATACTAAGGGTGGCTATGAACACAATTTAAAAGTACCAGCATGGTTAATCAAAGATATAGATCAATATTTAAGCTCTGAATCTTGGAAGAAAAGAGCATCTAAGAGCCTTTATAAAGTTGAAAATCAAAATTACGTCTTTCTTACTAAACATGGAAACCCATACTACACATCCATCAAAGAAATTGAGGATCGAAATCTTCAATTATTTTCCAAAGAAATAAAGTCTTCAATACATAGAGGTAATGCAGCCAGACAAGCACTGACTAAATTGATTGATCTGATGCACAAGAATAAAGAAGATATAAAGACATTCACTCTACATGATTTACGTGCAACTTTTGGAGTCAACCTGCTTCTATCTGCCTCAAAGCATGTCAATGATATTGATAAAATTTTACCCTACATTCAAAGCAGAATGGGTCATCGAAATATCATGAGTACAATTCACTATGTTAAGTACGTTACTTATTCAAAATCTAATACTGCGGTAGACAAAAAATTTGAAGAGATACTATTTGATTATCAAGGAATTAATTAAATATCATGTTTGAAGAACGAGACATTAAATATCTTTTCCCTGAAGATTATGACGCCCTATCTACTTCTTTTTTGCCTAATGTCGTTTTAAAATTAAAAGTTGTTGGAAAAATTTCATACTTAGATTTTGGTACAATTTTTTTTCAAAATCATACAGCAATGAATAGACAAACACATTATGCGTTAGTTGATAAAAAATCATTATTTATAGAGTTAATAACGCCTTTACATGAATATATTTTAGATATGACTCAAAGGTATTCTCATGCCTCAATTAAACATTATTTTAAAGTAATTAGAAATGTAATTAAGGAGCTATATTCTCGTTATGGTGTATTTGAATTACAAGAAAGGTCTCAAGCATTAGATATATATCGAGACTATACACAATATCTAATTATGGATCGTGCAACTAAACTTAAAAATTCGATTACAGATCTTGGTCAATACAATAGAAAACAACATGTTTTTGCAGAAATTTTATCAAGATCACTGGAAATTGATATTAAAGAAGTAAAAAACTCTTATATAGAAATCGCATCCAAACATAAAGAACATAATATTCCAGTTGATGAGCATAAATTTCAAAATTTCTTTCAGATAAATGAAACAATATTTTTAATTTTTTCTGACTTCTTGATTAACAAGAAAGAACTACCAATCCACATAAAAAATAATAACATTGATATTTCACTTGAAGATGTAACTAACAACAAAAAAATTGAAAAAACCAATCTAAATAAAATCAATCAAAACAATGCAAAAATAGTTAATTTAGCAATAACGGCATTCATCAATTGTTTTGTATCAGCATCAGCGCTGAATGCTTCTCAAATATACCAGTTAAAAGTCTCTGACGTAAAAGACTTACAATCTTCAACTAAAGGTACGAGAATTATCACAACAAAACCGAGAGCTGGCTATAAAATAATTGAATTAACTTTACCTATAAAATTTAGAAAATTGTTACTTTGTTATTTAGATTTTAGAGAATGGATATTAAATAACTACGAACTCCACAGTACCTTTGAAAAAAATGAAAATTTACTTTTTTTAGGTTTAAATAATACTAATACCCTTTATGAGGGTCACTTTGTAATATCTTATTCCGAAAACCAACATAATATATTTAGAACATGGTTTATAAAAAACTTCCATAAAATTGACTGGATTCCCTTATCAAAATTAAGGTCAACTATTGCTAATATTTATCACAATGAAAGCAAAAATCTAAATATAGTAGCAAAAAAACTAGGGAATACTCCTCAAATCGTTGCTAGCTCATACACAGAAGCTACTGAGTCTCAAGTCTTAACTGAAATGACTAATACCTTTCAAAGTATCTCTACTTCAGCACCGATCATATCGAATACTGCTTCAACCATAAGGCTAAATTTGGCTAACACGTTAAGTACTGACATGGGTCACTGTTTCACTAAAGCACCTAAACTTCAAAGTATTTACCAAGATATTGATCTAGATACACCAAATTGTTCCAACCCAGTTTCATGTTTATTTTGCGAAAACTATGTCATCCATACAGACAAAGAGGATATTCATAAGCTTTTATCCGCTAAAAAAGTTTTTGAAATGGCACATTCTAGCCAAAACTCAGAAAATCTTTTACTTGTTATTCAAAAAATAAATGATGTGCTGGATTCTATTCTTAATAATAATCCGAAGAATGAAAAAACTATTATGTTTAGTTCAAAATTAATAAGCACTGGAAAACTAAGTCTATTTTTTGAAATTATGCTAAATACACTTACAGATTTAGGGGTAAGTTTTTATGAATAATATCCCTGCTCTTGAAAATACATTTGGAGCATCAAAACAAGAATTTAATCACCACCCTAAAAATGATACTGTCATTAGTTTAGATGAATTAGGAAACCCATTAAGCTACTTTGAAAGTATGATTTGGGAGCTAGGTTGTTACGCTCATAATTATACTAAGCAATGGCTTTGTTGCATAAATATGTAAGCATCTGATTTAAATAAATTTAATTTTGGATCAAAAAATAATCAAAACTTTTAAAATCATATAGTTATGAAATCTTTGTGCAACAAAGCCCTAAGCAATCCGAAATTGACTTTACTTTAAATCACCCTTCAAACAATAAGGGCATTCTGTCACACCAAATAAAAATTACCTTGTTTTATCTTTTATTTTCAAGAAAAAGAAGAGATAACAACATTACATTGGCAACTATATACAATAATTTTGCCATGATTAGAAAAATTGCTTATTTGTGCTTAGATTATAATTGTGATTTCACAAAAATGAGAAAAAATGGATTACTGCTCAAAGCATTAAAAAATCATTTATCAGAATTAAGTTGGGAAAGTAAAAAGAAGTATCTAAGTGTATTAAATTCTATTAATAAAGCAGGAATGCTTTATCAGATTGATAACTTTGGGTTTAGTGAAAAATATATTCAAGAAATAAAAAAATCTCAGCATTCTGAAATGAAAGAGCATAAACAGACGCTTTTAATTCCATCTAGAATTTACGGGCAGTTTATTGATAGTGGTTTAAATTTTTTTGATGAAATACAGCCATATATGAATGGAATTCATAATTTGGTTCGTGAAAATGACTTCCATACTTATAAAGAAGGGAATAATCACCGTCAGAAACCCCAAATATTTAAAGCAATGCTAGAAAAACACGGACTAACCGAATTAAGTAAGAAATACGACTTAAGGTTTAGTCAACGTGTCTTATTCTTCATTCAGTCTATTCAAAATTTAGGAGCCTTTCTACTACTGTGCTTTAGCGGAATGCGTCGATCAGAAGCATTAAATTTATATTATGAATCATATCAGGAGATAAAACGAAGAAATCTGCCATCAGCATGGGTTTTAAAAGGAACTACCAGTAAGTTTACTCAAGTTGGAGCCGTCGCAACGTATTGGGTTTCATCTAGTGTAATTCACCATGTTATTGATACATTACAGAAACTGGCAAAAATACATCAATCATGGTGTGCTAAACGAGGAATCATTTCATATTTAGAACTTGAATCATATCCTCTATTTCCATCATTTGCCATTAAGCATGAAAAATCATTCCATCCCATTTTTGAGATGCCTTTAGGCGGATTTATGGAAGATCATTATTCAATTTATAGAGCGATAGATCCCATTATTTTCACAGAAGATGATTTACATGAGTTACATACTTTTAATCCCTTAATTAATTGGTTGGAAGACTATAAACTTGAAATCGGAAAACCTTGGAAGTTTACTACCCACCAGTTTCGAAGATCTTTGACGGTATACAGTGCTCGAAGTGGTTTAGTGAATATTCCAACACTAAAACGTCAATTGAAACATATCACTTATGATATGACGCTGTACTACGGCAAAAACTATATGAATGCTCAAAATATAATACAAGATCAAAATCTTACAGGTAGAGAGTATGAATCCAGTCTAATCAAGGAATACAGAAATCAAACCTTATATGAACAATTATCTGATTTCACAAAGGATGTTGTACAAAAAGATACGCCTTTATTTGGAGGTGAAGGTACTAGACTACAAGTTCTTAAAGAACAAAATAAAGCTCCTGTATTTTTAACTGATAAAAAACAGACGGAAAAGTATGTTTTTGAAGGAAAAATTGCTTATCGAAAAACAGTTTTGGGTGGATGCTCACGTACTTCAGGTTGTAATAAGTTAGGATTTTCTTATATTACCGCATGTATCCCCTGCTCTTATTCAATTTTCAACGAAGACTCCATTGATGCTCTGGAATTAGCAAAAAACGCATATGCTAAAATTGCTGATGAAAAATTAAATACAAACGAGTCTTTGTTATATGAGCAGTATATGCAAGAAGTCAAAGCAGTCGAACAACTTCTAGAAAAACTTCGTAAGAAATACATAGAGGTAAAAAATGTCTAAAGCTTTAGTGAATCTTAATGAAGCACTAAATCGGCTAATTGCTAATGCACCTATTCGAGTACCTAAAGGCTCAAAAATCAATAATGATACGGTAGCATTAGAAGCTGGCCTGAAAAGAGGTGCTGTAAAGCGCTCCCGTCCTGAACTTGCAGAGTTATTAGATAATATTAGGGAAGCTGAAGCAAAAAGACTTGGCAAGGAATATAGTAAGAAGAACTCAAAAATTGTAATGCAAAATGAAGCTTTAAAGCTCAAGCAACAATTGAATGAACTTCAGTATAAATATGATGTTCAACTTAGCCAAATCAACTCTTTAATTTTCGAAAATCATAGGTTGAAACGAGAAAATCAGTTTCTTAGTGAGGAAAACAATAATAAAATCATAGGCTTTAAGATCAATAAAAATTAGAGAAATTTTTCATGAAAGACTGGTTAATTAATGAGTTTTATACATTTGTAGAAATTCTGCATAGACGGAAAGCAATATTATTCTTGCCTTGTTTTGGTATGATTTTATTTATTTTACTAGATGTATGGATGCAACATTTACTTCTAGAAGCTGCCAATAAAACATCAAAGTCTATTATTGATTTCACCCCTATTTTCGTAAAACACTACGAAAAAATGCGTCGTATCGCTTTTTTCGAAATAGTTCTTATTGGTAGCTTCTTATGGTCAATTAAAGAATATTTAAAATTGAGAAAAAGGCACTATTAGAACTAGAACGGACATTCGAAAACAGGTTTTAAGGTATTAAACTCTTTATATCTACGTTCAATACATGGGCAATCTGAGCTAACTTTTCGACTGTCACACTCACCTCACCTCGTTCAATTCGCCCAAGATAACTACGATCAATTGTTGTCAGCAATGCTAACTGTTCTTGGCTTACTGATTTATTTTTTCGAGCTTCTCTAATTTTAGAGCCAATTGACAAGGCTAATTCTGTATTCATAGTTGATAACCATAAATACAAGAACTATCAGGAATTGAAGTGTTTTAATCCACGGACTATAATCCTCATTATTTATCAAAGATTGTCATGCACCTAGAATCTTTACCACTATTCCCTCAATTTATGAGAGTGTTATGTAGCTATCGAATCTCATCATTTCAAGTCAGTGATATATTAGCTAAAGTCATACTTTTAGGAGTAGAAAACAATAATATCAATTACCAAAATGTCTATCGTTTAGTACAACGACTTGTAAAAAAAGGATATTTAATAATAGACGATGCTAAAAATCCCTATACAACCTATACCGAAACAGATGAAATGATGAATCTTAGAGATCAATTCTGTAACGAGCCTTATGATACTATTGATAAACTTATAGACGAGCAAAACCAGCTTAAATTAGAAATTTTAAACCTTAGCAATGAAATAGAGATGTATGAAGAATTAAAAAAAAGTTATCCTGACCTTCAATTCAAAATTGAACAACTTAAAGAAAATAGAAAAAAACAAATAGATTATACAAATCAGACGCTGCCGAACATCCAACGCGAAAACACATACGCGACACACGCAACGTACCAACAA
>NZ_MVOM01000044.1:0-33387 GCF_002018895.1 Acinetobacter sp. MF4640
AAGTGAAGGAGCTGTCTGCTGAAATGCTGAACTTAAATTCTGAGAAAAAGTCATAAAAAAATGAGCGTATCTGGATACGCTCATTTTTACCGCATTTCAGCTATTTTGTCTTAACTGATCAGCATTACCTCTTATGAGGGCTTTTTCAATGTCTTAAAACACGATCTGCATGTTATTACTTAGCAGCTTCACCCCAAGCAGGTACAACTGCTTTCATCAGAGGTTTCAACATTTTCATAGAACATGCCAGTACTTGGCCATTTTCCATAGATTCGCTACCACCACGTGCATCAACCACTGTGCCGCCCGCTTCTTTCACGATCAACTCACCAGCTGCGATATCCCAAGGCTTTAAGCCGAGTTCAAAATATGCATCGAAACGACCTGCTGCCACATACGCCAAATCTAATGCTGCTGAACCTGTACGACGGTATTGCGCACCAGCTTCAGTCACATTTAACAACGAATCAAAATGATTTTTTGCATAAGAAATCACTTCACCATTACGTTTTGCACGGTAAGCATGACCCACAGACATGAATGTATTTTCAAGACTGTCTTTCACGTTTACGCGAATACGGCGTTGGTTCATCATGGCACCACGACCACGACTTGCAGAGAACAATTCATCTTTCACAGGGTCGTAAATCACGCCGTGTTGAGTAATGCCTTTATGTTGAACTGCAATAGAGATACAGAAGTGAGGAACACCGTTAATGAAGTTTAGAGTGCCATCAAGTGGGTCGATGATCCAACACCAATCTGCGTCGTGACCTTTACCTTCTTGAAAACCAAACTCTTCACCAAGGAAGCTGTGATTTTTATAGCTTTTACGTAGGGTATCGATAGCCAATTGTTCCAAATAACGGTCTACACGCGTTACAGGACCATCAATTCCTTTTTCTTCGACTTGTAGATCGAGCTTATGACGATTTTGATGCGCTTTTAAAAGCTCTTGACCGACTAATTGAGCCGCACGCGCAGCCATCACCACCATAGGTTCCATTGAACACCCACTACAATTTGAAGATATTGATAAAGAATAATGCATAAAAGCCCGCGCATCTTATCAAAGATCGGGGCTTTTAGGGAAAAAATGTTTCTAAAATTTAAAAACGGTGCTTAAACCATATGTACAAGTTTCGACCAGGCTTGGCGCACTGAGCTTTCAATGCCTTCTGCATCTAGTCCTGCCTGATGCAACATTTGCGCATGAGTCGCTTGATGCATGAATGTATCCGCTAAACCGAGATTTAACATTGGTTTTACGATTTGAGCCTGTGCCAAATATTCATTGACTGCACTGCCCGCACCCGCCATCACCGCATGTTCTTCAACCGTAACAAATAAAGCCGTTGATGGTGCTAAAGTCGCTATCATCTTTTCATCAAGCGGTTTAACAAAGCGCATATTCACCACACGAACCGCCAAATCTTGTTCAGCTAATTTCTGTGCTGCCTCTACTGCGGCCTGAACACGACTACCAAAAGCGAGAATGCTAATAACGTCGTCTTGGGCATCATTAAAGCTCGCTACAATTTCAGCCTGACCAATTTCCATCGGGGTCATCTGTTGTTGAATCTCAACACCGAGACCATTGCCACGCGGGTAACGCACTGCGGCAGGGCCATTGTATAAATAAGCGGTATGCAACATTTGACGACATTCATTTTCGTCTTTAGGTGCCATAATCACCAAATTTGGTACGGTACGCATAAAGGCATAGTCATAGGCCCCAGCATGAGTCGGGCCATCTTCACCCACTAAACCTGCACGGTCGATACCAAAGGTAACATCTAGATTTTGCAGGGCCACATCATGAATCAATTGATCATAGCCGCGCTGCAAGAAGGTCGAGTAAATGGCAACCACAGGTTTTAAGCCTTCGCATGCCATACCCGCCGCCAAAGTTACAGCATGCTGTTCTGCAATCGCGACATCAAAAAAGCGCTGTGGATACTGTTTGGCAAAACCCACCATACCTGAGCCTTCGCACATGGCAGGGGTAATCGCCAGTAAGCGCTCATCTTGTGCGGCTTCATCACATAACCATTGACCAAAGACATCTGAATATTTGGGCGCTGTTTGTGGAGCAGACTTGGCATTTATTTTTGTAATCGCATGATATTTGATTTGGTCAGCTTCAGCAGGGGCGAAGCCTTTCCCTTTTTTGGTATAGACATGAATTAAACGTGGCCCTTTACGTTTTTTCAATGCGGTAAAGACTTGTGTCAGCTGTTCGACATCGTGCCCATCGAAAGGCCCAAAGTAATCAAAACCAATCGCTTTAAAGACGTTGTCAGCCGCATCTGTCGCTGCACTGTGTAAGCGTGAGTTATAGGTCCATTCAGGATGTGGCTGTACATAAGCTTCGCCATCCGCTGAAATATTAATGGACTGACCACTTTCCCAAATCGAAGCCAAATGTTTAGCAAAACCACCTGTGCTGCATGAAATCGACATATCGTTGTCATTCAACACCACCATCAGGTCCGCATCATGTGCGACTGCATCGTTCATGGCTTCAAAGGCCATACCTGCTGTCATCGCCCCATCGCCAATGATCGCGACCACTTCACATGGATTGTTTTGATAACGACGTGCCAGCGCCATACCTAGACCTGCTGAAATCGCAGTCGAAGAATGTCCGACTCCAAAGGTATCAAATACCGATTCATCACGCGCAGGAAAGGCAGCCAAACCATCTTTAGCACGAATCGTCGTGAGCTGTTCACGACGCCCAGTCAAAGCTTTATGCGGATAAGCTTGATGACCGACATCCCAAATTAAGCGGTCATTCGGCGTGTTGAAGCAATAATGTAATGCCACGGTGAGCTCGACTACACCGAGGTTTGCACCAAAGTGTCCCCCACTTTGTCCTGCGGCATACAGAATAAATTGACGTAGCTCGTCTGCCACTTGTGCTAATTGACTTTGCTCAAGCGAGCGAAGTTGTTGAGGATGATCAATCGTATCCAACAACGGTGTTACAGGGCGATGAGCTGGTATTTCTGTATACAACATAATATGGCAAAGCCTTCTAAAGCCTGGCAAATCTAGCTAGGTCAAATGGGTAATTCGATCATATCGTCGAATGCTATCACCTTCAATCAGCCATATTTCTAGCGATGCAGTTTTGAGCAGTGCTCTCACTGGGTGTTCGTTTAGTGCAGGTGATTATCCTGAATAATCTTACTATTTATCAACTATTATCGTTCGCTTTATACAAAAAAGAAAATCTTCTGCATAAATTCATGGATGCAATTCTACCAATGTCGATGCATTACGCTATACTTTAGCCAATTTCTGAACTATTTACAGGTTTAGCTGTGCCTATTGAATTTGTTGCTACATCCCGTTTACCGACTGCTTTTGGTGAGTTTAACATCACCGTATTTCAAGATCCTAAGACCGGTGAAGAACATGTTGCACTCTCAAAAGGTTTGGATCAACCGATCACAGAACCCGTTTTAGTCCGTGTTCATTCCGAATGTCTCACGGGCGATGCCTTTGCTTCCTTGAAGTGTGACTGTGGCCCACAATTGCAAGCCACGCAAAAACTGATCAATGAAGCTGGGCAAGGCGTGATTCTGTATTTGCGCCAAGAAGGTCGTGGCATTGGACTGACCAATAAAATTCGTGCTTATGCGCTACAAGACCAAGGGCATGACACAGTCGATGCCAACCTAATGCTCAACCTCCCTGCCGATGCACGTCGTTATGACATGGTCAGCATTATGTTAGATCATTTAAATATTCAACAAGTCCGTTTGATTACTAACAATCCGTTAAAGATTGCAGCACTGCAAGAGCAAGGGATCAATGTGGTGGATCGTGTACCATTGACGGTCGGTTTAAATCCTTTCAATGAAGAATATTTAAAAACCAAACATGAACGCATGGCACACTTGTACAAGAAAGATGATTTTTAAAATTTAATCATTTGCTCTAAGCCTACTTGAAAAAGCCGGTTTAGAGCGCTTCAATCAGATTAGATGGTCATGGAGAAAATACGACTCTCGGGTTGACGGCGTTTTAAATGCAAATCGAACGCCATACAAATATTGCGTACAAAGGCTTTGCCCTGCTCAGTTACTCGTAAGCTCTGTGGCTTAATCACTAATAAACCATCGTCCCGCATTTCTTCCAGTTGTCCCAAGACCTCAGCCAACTCAGGAAACTGCATACTTGGATCTGCCCACGACGTTTGAAAGCTACACATCAAATTTAAAATGTGCCGACGAATCATCAAATCTTCGGCACTTAAAATATGCCCGCGATAGACAGGAATTTCATTGTTTTCCAGTCGTGCATAATAATCTTCGAGTTTTTTTTCATTTTGCGCAAAGCTATACCAACTGTCGCTGATGGATGAGATACCTAAACCAATCATCACTTGGGTTTTCGATGCGGTGTAACCCATAAAATTGCGATGCAAAGTGCCTGCCTGAAATGATTGATACATCGCATCATTTTCTAAAGCAAAATGATCCATACCAATTTCATGATAACCCTGTGCCAGTAATTTATTCTTCCCTTCTTCGTAGCACTGACGTTTTATTTCATCTTTCGGCACATCATGGTCTTTAAAACCACGTTGCCCATTGCCTTTGATCCATGGCACATGCGCATAACTATAAAAAGCCAAACGGTCTGGACGTAAACGATTGGTTTGATCAATGGTATTGAGGACATCATCTAGGTTTTGAAAAGGTAAACCAAAGACCAAATCATGTGAAATTGAGCTATAGCCTATTTCACGCGCCCACTGCGTCACTTGTTCGACATGTTCAAAAGGCTGTATCCGATGAATGGCTTTTTGTACGGTTTCATTATAATCCTGCACCCCATAACTAACACGGCGAAAGCCCAAGTCATACAAGGCTTGCAAATGCTCGCGTGTAGTATTATTCGGATGCCCTTCAAAACTAAACTCATGCTGCTCGGCAATCTCTGCTTGCGCGAGGATACCTTCAATCAGTTGAGTTAAATGCGCTGGAGAAAAGAAAGTGGGCGTTCCTCCACCCAAATGAATTTCTTTAATCCGCGGTTTCTCTTCAAGCAATTCACAATACAGTGACCATTCCTTTAAAACCGCCTGAATATAAGGTTGCTCCATCTCATGCTTTTTAGTCACGCGTTTGTGGCAGCCACAAAAAGTACAGAGACTTTCGCAAAAAGGCAGATGAATATACAAGCTCATGCCTTCAGTCGAATTCGATTCAGCAAACGATGTTTTCAGCGTCTGTTTCCATTGCTCTAAAGAAAACTGTGCCTCTTCCCAATACGGCACAGTTGGGTAACTAGTATAACGTGGACCAGGAACATTGTATTTTTGAATCAATGAATCGCGCATATTTACCATCAGCTCTTCCGCATTCAGAAAATGCAGCCTATTCTGCATCGCCAAACTCAGGTCTGTACTGTGGTTATTCTGCTGAGCTTAGAATCAGAATTCAACCTAGCGAATTGGTCAGGTTATTTTCCACATAGCAGCATTTCATTTTTGAATTGCTTCACAACATCGAATGCTGCGGTAGGACTCTTCGGAAAATATTCTTAATCTTTTTGCTGTTTTATGTTTTGATGTAGGCAGTTTTCATCTTTTCCCATGAGGCTTTTCATGCAGCACCCAACGTCTGCGGATATCCAACGTGTTCGCGAATTTCTCCTCGACTTACAGGCTCGTATTTGTGCCGCACTTGAACAACAAGAACGTGCTGGTGGCGGGACTGCTCAGTTTGAAATAGATGATTGGAAGCGTCCTGAAGGCGGTGGTGGTCGTTCACGCGTGCTGCAAAATGGCACAGTGATTGAAAAAGGTGGAGTGATGTTCTCACACATCAACATTTCTAAACTCCCCGTTTCAGCGACTGAGCGCCATCCGCAAATTGCAGGTGCCAAAGCACAGGCCATGGGTGTTTCTTTGGTGATCCATCCGAAAAATCCGAATGTCCCGACTTCACATGCCAACGTACGCTTATTCGTGGCTGAAAAAGAAGGCCAAGATCCGATTTGGTGGTTTGGGGGGGGCTTTGATCTCACTCCATTTTACCCCAATGATGAAGATGTGCTGTCATGGCATCAGACGGCGCATGACTTATGTGCGCCCTTTGGCGCTGAAGTCTATGCCGAACATAAACAATGGTGTGATGACTACTTCTATTTAAAACACCGTGACGAACAACGTGGTGTCGGTGGATTGTTCTTTGATGATCTCAATCAATGGGACTTTGAAACCTGTTTTCAATATATTCAAGCTGTCGGCAATGGCTACCTAGAAGCTATTCTTCCGATCTTCCAACGTAACCAAGACAAGCCATATAGCGAAGCACAGCGCGACTTTCAAATCTATCGTCGTGGTCGTTATGTCGAATATAACTTGGTCTATGACCGCGGCACACTTTTTGGTTTACAAACAGGGGGGCGGATTGAATCGATTTTAGTGAGCTTGCCAAATTTGGCCGGTTGGTCATATCGACCTGAATGGGAGGCCGATTCCGCTGAGAAAAAACTGACCGACTTTTACCTGAAACCCCAAGATTGGCTCAAGCTACTCAAATAGACACACAGTCTTACAATTCTATGTCTCCACGCATGCCCTTTTCACTAGATTAGGGCAGCTTATACATTAAATTTTATATATTTCCCGATCAATTCCCCGTAGAATGACCACTACACAAAGCGTCATTTCTTTGCATTTATTAAAGCATTGTCACAGGTTTAAAACAGCAATTGGGTTCTTTTAAGTTCGCAAAAACCGTAAGCTAAATTAAGTCATTTTCAATGTATTCATTTTAATGACATCAATATTTAGTATCCTCCTTTGCTGTTTTCTGAGGTCCCAAACATGTTCGCAAAAAGAGTTAGCTCAACCACCATGGTTCTTTTCTGCTTTGCTATTGTGTTGCTAAGCTCGATCAGTACCACTATTTTTTCTGAAAGTGCGTTTAATGACAATGCATCCATCAGCATCACCGTATTTGCAGGTATTGGCTTAACCCTGACCGCAGCAAAATTATTGTTTGATGCGATTCACAGCATCTGTAATCCATAAGCCGCCTTTCTTTTCTCTGTTGATAAAAAACCACTGAACGCTTTAGCCTGCGTGTAATTTGCCGTATATTGAACAGCATTTTCCACATGGATTTGGTGCGATGAACAAACAATTCGCTGTCATTGGCAACCCGATTGAGCAGTCTCGCTCACCTGAACTTCACCATGCGTTTGCACAAAAAATGGGGCTCGACCTCAACTATAGTAAACGTCTTGCGCCACTCGATGGCTTCCTCGCCAACATCCAAGAATTCTTCTCACAGGGTGGCATTGGTCTTAATGTCACTGTCCCGTTTAAAGAACAAGCCTTTGCCGCCTGCACAGTCCTCACTGAACGCGCTAAAATCGCAAAAGCTGTGAATACGCTGTGGATGGTCGATGGTCAATTACATGGTGACAACACCGATGGACAAGGGCTAGTTGATGCCATTCATGCTTTGGACTGGAACTTAGACCAGACTGATGTGCTAATCATCGGTGCAGGTGGTGCAACTCGCGGCGTTATTTATCCACTAGTACAAGCAGGGGTAAAAAAAATTGTGATTGCCAATCGTACCCTTGCCCGTGCAGAGCAACTGGTGAGTGACTTAAAAACAGCTGTACCGCAAGCCGAATTGCAAGCCATCGGCTTAGATGCGCTCGAAGGTCAGTTTGATCTGGTAATTAACGCAACTTCTGCCAGCCTAAGTGGCGATGCTTTAATTCTGCCTGAAGCTTTGCAATTTCAATATGCCTATGAAATGGCCTATGGCAAACCCTCTACCTTTTTAGATCAAGCCAAGGCTCGCGGCGTACCCACCTCGGAAGGCTATGGTATGCTCATGGGTCAGGCGATTGAATCTTTTTCCATTTGGAATGGTGTAAAACCGAACCTGAAAGATTTTTTATAAGCACAAATAAAAAAGAACCTCCGCAGAGGTTCTTTTTTTCAGATTAGTTCATGTGTTTTTGTACGGCTTTATAGGTCTCGTAATAGGTCGAGTCGCTAAAGAAGTCGTCATGTTCAAGCTTCAAACCTTGCAACGATTTTTCTGTCAATTGACCTTTTAAGTCATCTGCAAATGCTTTAGCAAAGACGTGTGCAGACTGAGTCAAATATGCAGTTTGCTCTTGGTCAATCTCATAGGTATCGGTGAATTTGTCTTGATAGACCTGAGCAAAAACCGCTTGCTTGGTTTTGTATTTCTTCGCCAAATCCTTCCATTGCTGATTTTCTTGTACATCTTCCAGTGCATCATTAACGATATTGGCGATACTTTCTCCCAGCTCATCAAAGTCTTGTTCGTGCTGTAAAGCATGTTTTTGACGTAGCTGAGTCAGACGCTTAAGTGCTGCACCCTTCGGCTCTGCAACATCCATGAACTCATAGGCATACACTTCTGAAATTTCATTGATGGTCGCTGAGCTATAGTAACGAATATACTCTGGACGTTGTGCGGCAAACATCAAAGCAAATACCGCTTGATACGCTTTAACTTCAGAATGATGACGTGCATAGCTTTGCTGCGCTGCCTGTTGGTAATAATCTGAAATAGCCTTAGGTAATTCTGTTGTACTTGATGATGCGCTCTCTACACTTGATGAATCTGCACCTAACGGGCCCAGCATGCCTTTCACTACATTTTCCAGCAGTGAACCTTTAGATACTTCCTCAATCGATTTGGCATTTCTTAAAGCTTGACGGTCAATGGCGGTCGCACTGCCATAATTAAACACCTGATTGGTGCTCTTAATTTGTAGCTTACCAATTTGCTCATCGCTAATCACAATGTTGTAATCCATGTTTTGCGCACGACCTTTTTGGTCGAGTCCAACATCCATCACAAACGGTGAACGCTCGCTACCCAGCTGTGCCATGATCGGTGTAATTTCAGCCTGATGTTTTTGCCAAAGTTGTTTAAAGCTTTGTGCGTCTACCAGTTGCTCTGTTTGATACGCGCTAAAGAGTGGTTTCAACTCTTCCAAAACATTGGTCGCTGCTTGTCCAAAAGTCTCTTCATCTATAGATTCATTGGTTACTTTAGGTGCAAGTACATCAATATCTTGATAATCACGGCATGCGGTCACTTTACCAATAGGAATGTTCTTGCTGTTGATGAGCGCATCGCAAGCTTCTTCAGATAGCGTATTTGGTGCTGCAGAAGCAGTCACTTCAGTTGCTGTCTCATCAGCATCTTCTGTCGCGGCCTGCGCATAAGCCACATCTGCTGCTGCATCAACCGTAGCATCGGCAGCGGCATCTACAACAATGTCTTGTTCATCGCTCTGCCCATAACCACTCAAGTTCTGCATTTTTTGGTTCACCAAATGACTGACACGTTCGAGTGAATCATAGGCTGGGTCTTCACTTGCGCTACTTGCAGCAATCTCTGCTTCTTTCGCCGCCTGCATTGCATCTTCCGCTGCGCTTGGTGTTTTTGCAGCATCCTCAATCAGACGCTCAGCATCAAAAGCTTGTATCTGCTGGGTATAGTGCAGTTTATTGACGTATTCAAACAAGCCCAATTGTACTTGTGCTGTTTCTAAGTCACCCATATAGCGAATTTTTTTGCTTAGGCCTGCTTCTTTTTCTGACTTGCTTAAATCAACACTATGCACTTGATTTGGCTCTGCCAAAGCATATGGCAGTGCATTCATTTGCTTTAAATATTCTGCAAACTTTTTAAAATCAATATGACCGAATGCGTCTTTATGCTTAGAAAAGTCAATATAGGCAAAGCGATCCTGACTTTCACGGTTTACCATAAACGGCATAAAGGCAAAGTAGTTGGTGTAAAATTTATAGTCATTAAAATCAACCACCATCGGCAACTGTGCTTGCACTTGTAAGGTTGGTTTTTGATAACTTAACTGCAAAGTCAATGCTGCCAATTTTTGACGGAAATGCACAGAGCCCTGATAACTAAACTGTAAGTCATTGAGTAAATTTACCAAAGATTCTGCGATTTGAACCTTAGCAGAACGTGATTCACCACTGCCATACAGCGATGCATACGGATTTTGTTCACGTGCAAGTGCATCATATAAGGCTTGTTTTTCTTTGGCCGTAAAAGAAATTTTTTGATTTTTTAATAGTTGATCTAATTGTTTTTTCAACTCTGGATCTAAGTTCGTCCCATTTGACTGAGTATTCGACTTAGAATTTAGCTTGGACTCATTAAAATTAAAGTCAGATTGAATAGAGAACTGACCTTTAAAATCATAGCTGGCATTTTCAAACATGGCATTAAGGCCTTGCGTGGCTTGTTGCCCGAGCTGCTGATCTGAAGAGGCATTGGATTTAATGACATGCTGAGTACACCCACTGATACTCAAACCCAATAAACAAAGTGTTATATATTTTAAGCGCATAATACTTGCTGAAAACCTGAGTTAATTATAGTTTATTAAAAAAGTACATGATCAAAAGACCATCGAGTCAGTGTAACAGAACTGTCTTTTTAGATTGATGATTTTATCTACCAATTCGCCTTTCTGACATTTTCTCAAGTCGGATCTATCAATGTATTTTGATACGATGTATGAATAATGAAATGATCGATTTAAATAATCCAATACTATTTCTAAATTAGGATTACACACATGCCTGCATATAAAGCTCCCTTACATGATATTCGCTTCTTAATGAATGAAGTGCTGGACTATCCTGCACATTATCAAACCCTATCGAATGGTGAAGCTGCCGACGCTGATACGGTAGATATGATCTTAGAAGGCGCAGCAGATTTTTGTGAAAATATTTTATCTCCTTTAAACCAATCGGGCGATGAAGAAGGTTGTACCTTCGACAATGGTGAAGTAAAAACACCAAAAGGCTTCAAAGACGCTTATGACCAGTTTGTCCAAGGTGGCTGGCAAGGTTTGTCTTTCCCTGAAGAATTTGGCGGTCAGAACCTGCCTCAATCTTTAAATCTGATTAAATCGGAAATGATGGGCACAGCAAACTGGTCATTCCAAATGTACCCAGGTTTAAGCATTGGCTGTATGAACACCATTTTACAGTTTGGTACAGACGAACAGAAAAATCTGTATATGCCGAACTTAGTGGCAGGTACATGGTCAGGTACCATGTGTTTAACTGAACCTCAGTGTGGTACCGACTTAGGTCAAGTAAAGACCAAAGCAGAATTAAATGCCGATGGCACTTATAACATCTCAGGCACCAAAATCTTCATCTCTGCAGGTGAGCAAGATTTAACGGAAAACATCATTCACATCGTACTTGCTCGTCTTCCAGATGCACCTGCAGGCACCAAAGGGATTTCTCTGTTCATTGTGCCTAAATTCTTGGTCAATGCAGACAGCAGCCTTGGTGAACGCAACCCTGTGACCTGTGGTTCGATTGAACATAAGATGGGGATTCGTGCTTCTGCAACCGCAGTGCTGAACTTTGACAATGCTGTGGGTTACTTGATTGGCGAGCCAAACAAAGGCTTACATGCCATGTTTACCTTTATGAACACCGCACGTATCGGTACGGCAATTCAAGGTATTGCACATGCTGAGCTTTCTTTCCAAGGTGCACTTCCATATGCCAAAGAACGTATGTCGATGCGTGCACTTTCTGGCAAGAAAGACCCTGAAAAAGTGGCGGATGCTATTATTCATCACGCTGACGTTCGCCGTATGTTGCTAACACAAAAAGCGATTGCTGAAGGCGGTCGCTCAATGATTTATTATGCAGCGCAAATTGCCGACAAAATGGCAGATGCGCTTGAACGTGGCGATACTGCTGCATTTGAAGCACATGATGATCACTTAGGATTCTATACCCCAATTTTAAAAGGCTTCTTAACTGAATTAGGCTTGGAAGCTGCAAACCATGGTATGCAAGTTTATGGCGGTCATGGCTACATTAAAGAATGGGGCATGGAGCAAATTGCACGTGACGCACGTATTGCGACACTATATGAAGGCACAACAGGTGTTCAAGCACTGGACTTAATTGGTCGTAAAGTACTTCTGACCTCTAAAGGTAAAGTGATTCGCGACTACACCACTGAAATTTTAAAATTCTGTGGTCAACAGGCACGCAACAAATACATGCGTCGTTTTGCATGGGACTTAACCAAAGTATGCGCACAGTGGAATGCCTTAACTGTTCGCATTATGCTTGCAGCTCGTAAAGACCGTGACGTGGTATCTTCAGCTTCTGTCGATTTCTTGATGTTCTCTGGCTATGTAATGATGGCGTATTTCTGGGCACAACAAGCGGCTGTGGCTTCAGAAAAATTGGCTTCTGGTGATGGCAAAGAATCTGCTGAATTCTATAAAGCAAAAATTAAAGTAGCTGACTTCTATTTCGAACGTTTATTGCCACGTACCCAAGGTCATGCCGAAGCAATGGTCAATCCTTCAAAAACCATGACTTCTTTAGCACCTGAACACTTTAGCTTTGACTACTAATTAATAGTGTCAAAATGATAAAAAGAGCGCCTAGGCGCTCTTTTTGTTTCTTGTCCGACCTTACAACAATCCAACTCCCCCAGCAACTTAGCTGTCGCTCCAATTTTCTGGCCTCATCTTTAGACTTTGGTAAAAGCGTTCCCTACACAGTTAAAAAGAGTTCTCTACGCTCTCTGATAGTTTTTTAGAGTTAGTGCGTTAAAAATTTTGCCATGGCTCTGTCTTTCTACAACTTAAATTTAAGTAAGAAAATGGCGTTCATATTTAAAAAATCATTTAACAAAAAAAATAATATAAAGATTCAAATACATCAGAAAAAAAATATGATCAGCATTCAAATATCAATAAAGGGAATAACAATGTTAAGAAAGCATAAGCTCAGCCACTATATCTTTCCGCTCATGCTGGGCTTTTTAT
This sequence comes from Acinetobacter sp. MF4640, assembly GCF_002018895.1. NCBI lineage: Bacteria > Pseudomonadati > Pseudomonadota > Gammaproteobacteria > Moraxellales > Moraxellaceae > Acinetobacter > Acinetobacter sp. MF4640. Next base: position 12,880 of record NZ_MVOM01000044.1, read on the forward strand.
CAATGGACGCTATTGCGGCGATCAATATATGGTCCAGGTGGGCCAGCACCAGCAATGCATGAAGCAGCGAAACAATTTAAAAATAAGACTGGAATTGATGTCCATGTATCCGCTGGTCCTACTTCACAATGGGCCGACAAAGCCAAACTCGATGCCGACGTCATATATAGCGGTTCTGAAGCCATGATGTCTGATTTAGAAAGCGTATTTGCTGACAAAATCGTAAAGGACTCAATTAAGCCACTCTACTTACGCCCTGCTGCCATTTTAGTCAGAAAAGGCAATCCCAAACACATTCAGGGATTTAAAGACCTAAGCAAACCAAACACTAAAGTTTTGGTCACACATGGCGCAGGCCAAGTGGGCATGTGGGAAGATATTGCGGGTAGAACGGGTAATATTCAGCTCACAAAATCATTCCGTAAAAATATCGCCATGTATGCACCCAATACAGGCGCAGCGAAAAAAGCATGGGAAGCGGACAGCAGCTATGATGCATGGTTAGTGTTTAATATTTGGGGGGTCAGTAATCCAGACATTGGGCAAATTATTCCGATCGAACCTGAACTGGTGATTTACCGTGATGCAGGTATCGCCCTGACACAACACAGTCTAAAAAATCCTGAAGCGAAAAGTTTTATTACGTTTTTAAGTTCTGCTCAAGGCAGTGCGATTTTTAAACAGTTTGGTTGGAACAAATGAGTGCTTAATTTTAATCTTTTTTCCACATAAAAGATCAGTTTCCAATCTTAAATACTAGAACTTTTAACAAGTAAATTGGACATAAAAAAGAGCGCCACGGCGCTCTTGATTTCAGAAAACAATAATTACTGAACCTCGGCCAAAAGCGCTTGTGCTGCCATTTTACCCAAGGTATTCGATGCCAAAGGACTATCTCCTGTAATTAGCTTACGGTCTTGAATACACTGTCCCGACATCTCTTTATTGACCACTTCAACACCCAACTTTTCTAAGCGATCTGCCAGTAACCATGGTAACTCCCCCGGCATATAGCCAATTTCTAAGTTGGTCCCTTGATCGAGTGCATCGGGGAAAACACACATTTTGTACCCTTTAAAAATATAATTTTCAGGGGCTTCATTAAATGCGGCAGCCAATAAGCCTGCTGGCCCATGACACAGCGAAATGACAAATTTATCTTTTGCCACCGCCCACTTCAGTAAGGTTTTTAAGTCTTCACTGTCAGGTAGACCAATTAAAGCACCATGCCCACCGGGAATAAGGACAGCCAAATAGGGAGAGTCATCACCTAAACTGTTTTTCAGTACATCTGCCAGTTTTAAAGGTTTCTTAAATTGGGCTAAGTATTTTTGGAATGTTGCAGGCACAACAGCATCTTCATGGGGCATCGCCCACATTTCAAGTTTAACTGGATTGCCGGATAACGTCGCAATATCAATGTCAAAGCCCGCGCGGTCTAAATGATACATAGGCAGTAAAGTTTCTACTGGGTGGTTGCCTGTGGAGAAGAACTTGCCATTTTTCATCAGTAGATAACGCTCATCGCTTGCGACCATCAAAACTTTTTTATGCCCAATATAGGGTGTTGGATAGTCAGTTCCATCGAAGTCGGTTTTACTGGCGGTATATTGGGAAAGTGAATAAGGTGATGGAAAAAACGCATTATCTTCAGCTAAATCAGGGCTTGGATTACGGTCTTGGCTGGTCTGTGCCATGCTGATTCTCCTTTATTATTGCTTGGTTATTTTCAGTTTTACGAAACCTAGAGTTCTGTACCACAGCTCATTTATTCAGCATAACAAAGTTTCAACGTGGCTCTGTTTTAAGATGTAAATATAAGCTTGCCTATATGACAAGATAAACATTTGGACAATAAAAACCCCCGACATCCTGTCGGGGTTTTTCGTATTAAGTGCTGAGGTACGACAGGAGTCATACCTTCGTCCTTGAGCTGATCTTTATTGTTATTCTATTGGAGCATCCTGCTCTCTATGGTTCTATATTAAAAAACTTACATGCAGGCGTATAGGCGCAAAAAGCGGGAATTGATGTAAGCTAATTCGTACAAATTAAATAGAATTCATCTTATTATAAATTTTAAGACTTCCATAAAAATCTAAAAATACTCAGGATTAATCAATGATCACTTATGGTATCTACGGATATGAAATTACAAAAACTGCTGAATTAAAGGGTTTCAAACTGATCCCACGCTCTCAAAACCATAGAGAAGTTAAAAAATTAGCCGCAGATCGAGATCATTATCATTTAACGGGATTTCTTGAAATAGATGAAAATCAAATTTTAAATCAACACACTTTAATTTTTGATTTACAGGGTATCTTATCTTTTATTGATCAAAAGAATGTGATTATTACCCATCCCTTACGCCCGCATGAAACCGATCAAACATTAGATCAAGACTATCCCTTAAAAATTACTTTTATTGGACGATTAAATGGTATTGGGTCTTTGATTTTAAGAGATACAGTTAGCCCTGAATCTAGAAAAGATTGTATACAAAAAGCTCTCAATAAATTGAAAGAGTCTGACCAAAACCAAGGAGTTTTTCGTAGTGCTTTTTTTAAATCTATAGAGCCGTTTAGAGGCAGTGAGAGCTTCATTGATGTAAATTATTATCTGCTTTTTTCTGCATTAGAATCATTAAGTCGATATCATCTTGATGATTATGATTCAAAGAATGTCTCCACTCCTATTGCAAAATTTCTTAAGCCATATAACTTTGATATATCTCAAGACAATGTCAAAAATTTAACACAATCCGTTTCCACATATACCCATTTACGCAATGCTTTATTTCATAATGGAAAATTGGAATGTGAGCCAAATATAAATGGAACATATATAAAACTCGAAATGTCAGAATATTATGCTAATTTCAGTATGCTAGTCCCACTGGTGATGTTGAAATATATCGGCTTTGATGATGGTTATACTAATTGGAATTCTTGGCTTGATCGAATGCCATTTAAGTAATCATCCAAGTTAAAAAATTGGCTTGAGATCTTCACTCAAGCCATGATGGCAACTCACACAAGCATGGCTTTATAAAACTTAGATAAATTCTTCCAACACTGAGTTTAAAAATACATGCCCTTGCTCGGTACATGCTAAGCGCATGGCATCATCCACCATTAATTTTCGACTGCGTAGTGAGTCTAACGTTTCAGCCAAACTATCCAGATTCAAACCTGTACGCTGCGCATAATATTCAGCTGCAACCCCATCATTTAAACGCAAAGCATTCATCATAAATTCAAATGGAAGTTCGTCGGCTTCAATTCGCTTAAACTGTACATGCTCCGCAGGGACTTTCGCCAAATAGTCTTTGGGTAAACGAGTTTTTTGGAACCGATAAACCCCATCTGGCTGGGTCACTTTGGCATGTGCACCAGCCCCAATTGCTAAATAGTCGCCAAACTGCCAATAATTCAAATTATGCGCGGAAGGCTGCTCTTTACGCCATGCCGAAACTTCATAATTGATAAAACCCTGCGCTTTTAAATAAGCTTCACCTTGGGCTTGAATCTCTTCAAGCACATCGTCCACAGGTAAGACAGGCTTGGTTCTAAAGAACACGGTATTCGGTTCAATCGTGAGTTGATACCATGAAATATGGGTTGCACCATTGTCCACGGCCAGCTTTAAATCCAGTAAAGCTTGTTCTAAAGTTTGCTCAGGTAAACCATGCATCAGGTCGACATTAATGCGTTTAAAGCCTGCATCACGCGCAAGGTCAATCGCAGAAATCGCATCGGTATTGCTGTGAATTCGTCCCAATTTGGTTAAATGTTCAGTATTAAAACTTTGAACCCCTATCGATAACCGATTGATACCAACCGCCAAATAATCGGCAAAAGGATCATGTTCGACTGTACCTGGATTGGCTTCTAAGGTAATTTCACAATCCACCTCAAAAGGCAGTAGTGCTTTTAACTGGGCAAATAACCATTGATACCCTTGCGCTGAAATCAAAGACGGCGTTCCGCCGCCAATAAACACACTATGAATATGACGCCCTTGAGCAAACTCGAGTTGAGTTTTAAAGTCTTCCACCAAAGCATGTAAATATTCTTGCTCTAGATCTAAAGACAGTTTGCCATCTGGCACCGCATGCGAGTTAAAGTCGCAATAGGGACACTTACGCACACACCACGGCATGTGAATATATAAAGACAACGGAATATTTGCAGGATGTAAATCAGTCAAGGAAGAGACTCTAAAGCACAGCGGTAATCTTGCATATTTTAACATGACTGCATCAAGACACTTATGAAATCTGTGTCTATTTGGATTAGACTGATAAAAAGACAAGAAGAATGAATGGTTTAAAATGATGAAAATATCGAGCCACTTGCTGTTTATGCTACCACTGGCCTTTGGTATTGGCATTGCTATGACTTTTCAAACGGCGCTGAATACACAGCTCAGAGAATATTTTTACTCTCCACTACAAGCCGCATTGTTATCCTTCTTCATTGGAACCTGCGTTTTAGCACTTTTGGTTGTACTCCAACCTGTGGACAAACCGCAGTTACATGATTTTTCCAATATTCCATGGTACTTATGGCTCGGTGGTTGCTTAGGGGTTTATGCCATCAGTATAAGCATCTATACTGCGCCTAAATTAGGCTTTCTCACGTTTTCAGGTTTGGTTATTTTTGGACAAATCCTGACCTCGATGATTTTTGACCACTATGGTCTACTTGGTACCGAAAAAACCCCTGTCAATTGGCAGCGTTTACTTGGTGGCGTCGTAATTTTTATTGGTGTGCTTCTCACTTTACAACGCTGAATTTATTTAGACCAAGCACATGATGAATATGAGTAATTTTTGTGTCGACTACAAATAAAATCACGTCCCATCGTTTCGAATTAAAAAAGTTATTGGTGTTAATGCTGCCCATCCTGATCACGCAGTTTTCTCAAGCGGGTCTCGGGTTAATTGATACCATCATGGCGGGACATTTATCTCCTACTGATTTAGCCTCGATTGCCGTCGGTGTCGGTTTATGGATACCAGTGATGTTGCTATTCAGTGGCATCATGATTGCGACAACGCCGTTGGTGGCGGAAGCCAATGGCGCACGCACCCCTGAAAAAATCGCCACTATTGCTCGTCAATCCCTGTGGGTGGCCTTTATTTTGGGGAGCATTGCGGGTTTAATTTTACAAGCCATGCCGCTGTTATTGCCCCTCATGGGTGTTCCTGCAAACTTACTACCTAAAGCCAGCCTATTTTTACATGCCATTGGCTTTGGCATGCCTGCGGTGACTATGTATGCCGCACTGCGTGGATATTCTGAAGCACTTGGTCACCCACGTCCTGTGACCGTCATTAGCTTAGCGGCCTTGGTCCTTTTGGTTCCACTGAACTTTGTCTTTATGTATGGTTTCGGCCCGATTCCAGCACTCGGTTCGGCAGGCTGCGGATTTGCCACTGCTATTTTACAATGGATCATGTTTTTCACCTTGGCCACTTATATTTTTAAAGCCTCGGCATATCAAAAAACTCAAGTGTTTAGCACTTGGGAGAAGATGGATCGCTACTGGATCGAACGCATTTTAAAACTTGGTCTACCCATTGGCTTAGCTATTTTCTTCGAAGTCAGTATTTTTAGTACCGCTGCGATTATTCTGAGTCCATTGGGTGAAACCATTGTAGCGGCGCATCAGATTGCAATGTCGGTCACCTCTCAGTTGTTTATGATTCCGATGTCTCTTGCCATCGCCCTGACTATTCGTGTCGGGACTTACTATGGCGAAAAAAACTGGGAGGCTATGCGAAAGGTGCAAAAACTCGGACTGGCTACAGGCACAGTTTTGGCGCTGATGACCATGCTGCTGATTGCACTGTTTCGTCCTGAAATTGTGGCAATTTATACCTCTGATCATGAAGTATCAGAAGTTGCGATGTATTTACTGCTGTTCGCACTCGCCTACCAGCTGATGGACGCTTGGCAAATTAGTGCCGCAGGCTGCTTACGCGGCATGCAAGACACCAAAGGCCCGATGTGGATTACCATGGTTGCCTATTGGATCGTGGCTTTCCCAGTCAGCATTTATTTGGCGCGCTACACCAACATAGGTGCAGCAGGTGTTTGGATTGGACTGATTGTCGGTTTAAGCGTGGCATGTGTCCTGCTCTTGCTCCGACTTTATAACAACAATAAACGCCTCAGTCAGGACTATCCATAAGTCATGCATGGCATGGAATAGGAAGGAGCCAGACTCTTCTCCTATTCCCGCTGTTCTACTGTTGTGCCAAAGCGTCTTTCAGACCTTGTGGCACTTCACTTTCATCCTCAACGTCTTTAACCACCACCTGCCCCACGATCACCTCACTACCATTAAAGGTCATGGTGGGTGAACCATACAGGCTATAGCCTTCATTCAGTGCTTTGGTGACGCGCGCACAAAAATGCACATCGTCCTTGCCTGTAAAATAACGATAAACTTTCATTTATTTTTTACTCAAAATTTTTCACACAGTGTAACGTGATTTTTCAATACAAAAGCATCCTGTGTGCAATTCACTCAATTGACCACTATTATTTAAATAGAAACATCAGCTTAACAAATTAAAGTAGGCAGTTTAGCATTTGTCGCCTATGATCAAATCTGAGATGTAATGAGATGCCCCGAGGAATATCGCATGGCAAATACGACTCGTACGCCCGGTCGTCGCTTTATGAAACTTGCCAGCATGACGGCAAGTATCGCAACCAAGACTGTGACCAATTCAATTAAAAACTTCAATGCCGATGAAGATAAAAAAAATGCGGCGCGCAGTCAGCTTTTTCAGGACATTGGACTTCAAATTGCAGATACCTTAGGTGAAATGAAAGGTGCCGTGATGAAAGTTGGGCAAATTGCATCTCAATACAAAGACATTTTCCCGCCTGAAGTGGCACGTGCAATTAGTAAATTACAACGCCAAGCGCCTGCGATGCCTTTTCAAGAGATCAAAGCTCAAGTTGAAAAAGAACTCGGCAAGCCGCTCAATCAAATATTTACAGCCTTTGATGAACAACCCTTTGCCGCAGCCTCCATTGGTCAAGTGCATAAAGCCACTTTACCGAGTGGTGAGCAAGTTGTGGTTAAAGTTCAATATCCGGGTGTAGAAGAAGCCTGTGAAAGCGACTTAAAACAAGTCCGTTTAGCGCTACGCTTGATGGGGGTGCTTAAAGTTGACCGAAAACTGCAAGATCAACTCTTTAAAGAAATTCAGGACAGTTTAGACAACGAGCTAAACTATCAAATAGAAGCCCAAAACTTAGAGGTCGCACGCACCTTTCATCAAGCTTTAGACCCTAAAATTATTATTCCTCAAGTCTACAAAGACTATTCAAGCCGTCATATTTTGACCTTAAGCTTGGAGCACGGCGAAAGTATTGAAACTGCCAGTACATGGTCACAAGAAACGCGCAATGAACTGGGTCGTCGTTTATTCCGTGCCATTGGTCGTGAGATTTTCTTTCTAAAACGCTTTCACTGCGACCCCCACCCGGGCAACTTTGCCTTTCGTGAAGATGGTAGCGTGATCGTATATGACTACGGCGGTGTAAAAACCCTATCGACTGAAATCGTGATGCATTTTAAGCAGCTGATTCAAGCAGCGCGCGACAGTAATATCTTGGCCATGGAACAGCAACTGACCGCTTTGCACTCCATGTCTGAGCAAGGCAAATTTCCTGCCGAACTGTATGAAGCATGGTTAGAAGTGCTCATGCGTCCACTGACCACTTTGTATGACTTTGCCGAAAACTCAGCGCATCATGATGGCATTGAACTGGTCAAACCATCGCTAAAATATTGGGATGTGTTTAAACCCTCCCCCGATACACTAATGGTCAATCGTACAATCTCAGGACATTATTGGAACCTGATTCATCTCAAAGTACACGACAACCTCAATGATCTATTTGAAGAGTTGGTGCCACCTCCTGCCTAAATAAGAACTGCGGGCACGATAAAATCGCTACAACTCAATAAACCCAGTTACATAAAGTCACTGGGTTTATTTTGACTTCTTTATTGTTATATTATAACATTTCAATATAGTATATTTAAGGAGAAGTCTATGCGTGCCAATATTCATCCAGAGTATCGTGAAGTTCTGTTCCACGACACCAATGCCGACGCGTTTTTCGTGATTGGCAGTACCTTACAAAGTCATCAAACTCGTGAGCATGAAGGCAAGACATATCCTTACGTCAGTTTAGATATCTCAAGTGCTTCACATCCGTTTTATACAGGTGAGCAACGTCAAACCAGTAATGAAGGTCGTGTTGCAAGCTTCAATAAACGTTTTGCGCGTTTCAAACGCTCACAATAATTTCATTTTTCTTTAAGCTATACGCGTTATAGTAAAGAGATCAAGAAGCCTAAGACCTCCTCCAGCTTAGGCTTCTTTTTTATGCGTTCTTTTCTGGTTCCTATTTTGACCAGCGTTTTTCTTAATGTTTAAGCACACTATCCAACAGATAAAATCCGATCCCAAGCACGATGACGCCCACCACTAAACTCGACAGTGCATAACTCAAAGCCAGCACTGTTTGTCCCTGTCTAAATAACTGAAAAGTTTCGAGGCCAAAACTCGAAAATGTCGTAAAACCGCCCAATATGCCCACCATCAAAAATAAACGCGCTTCTTGTTGTAGTACTGGAAACTTCTGGCTGAATGCAAAGAAAATACCCGCAGCAAAACAACCGATGATGTTGATCCACCATGTCGGCCATGGAAAACTCATACTCGGTTTAAACAACCATAATCCTGCACCGTAGCGTAAACAGGCACCTATTCCGCCCCCCATTGCCACCAAGATCCAATTCATTGACCTATCCTATTCTTTACAAAATGCGGTATGGATAAGTCCAAAGTTATCCACAGTTCATCAACTATAACGCTATTAAACCTGAATCAATCCTCGCACTTCAAGGTTTTTCAACATCGGTTGTTGATCCTTATATATCTTCTTGTCTCACTCTCAAAAGTGAACTTCAGCATTCAAACTCACACATACTTTACATGGGATATTGAACCCAGCATCGCCGAATATCTTTACTTCACCCTAGTGCGCTCTATGACCAATACAACATAGATTCACAAAATCACTAGCACCGGCTCTTCATGCAAAACAGAAGGTTTTCTCTCAGGCAAAAACTCCCAAACATGCAATTTTTGGGTATGATGTGGACATAAATTTAGTCGGAAATAGACGCATGGCACAGGTACTATTGGCTCAGCTTGCAGCGGGCGAAGCAAAGTTTTCAGATGTATTGGCTTTTATTGAAGCAGCCTATACACATACACCAACTGCATTTAAAAATGGTTTGCAGCACAATGCGGCAACTGAAAACCAAGGCAGCGCAAAAGTGTTTTCGTTTGCACAGCTTCAAGGCCTCGATCAAACGCAAACTTTAAGCCTATTTGCAGAACACTATGCTTCTGTTTTAGCGACACCCGATGCAACAGATCATCAAAATATTCGTCAGTTCATGTTGAATGGATGGGACGGTATTGAGTTCGATGGTACGGCATTAACTGCAAAATAAAGATAAAAAACCACGTTCAAGTTACTTGAACGTGGTTTTTGAATAAGTCATTTTTTGAGCTGTCTTGAAATCACAATGAAAGTTCCCTCTCCTTTATAAAGGAGAGGGCTAGGGAGAGGATTTATTGAAGAATCTTCCCTCCCACTAATCTCCTCACCAAGAGAGAAGTGCCTTTCAACACTCATTTTATTGTCAATGGATGATCATTTTTTGACTTTTGCAAGAGCTCTATCATTAATGTTTTATAGAATTACACACCTATAAGCATCCACAGATTTGACCAATAGGTTTCACGTGGAGCAAGACTTCATATGGGTGTTAATCGTCTAAAAAAATTAAAACAACACGATGAAGTAACTAAGCGCTACTTCCAATTTATCCCTTTACCCGTTCGATCCATTGGATTGAGCTGACCCGAAATACTTCACATGCTCCATCGCCCGTATCGGTCGGGGTTAAGGATGAGGTCCAGACCATATCTTTGTCTTTAATTTCAACCAACTCACCTTTTAAACGAACCAAATCACCACGTTTCACGTGTTTAATTTGTTTAGCAATTTCAGGGTTGGCTGGAATAATGTGCATATTCGACACCATTTGCATGGCTTGCTCGGCAGGCACAGGCAAACGATCGATTTTCCAGTTGAGATAACGGTCGTATTGATTCACGGTAATATGGCGTGCAATTTCAGGTTCAGCAAACAAACCCCAACTCACGGCGTAGTCAATCGGGGAGAATTTCGCTTGTGCATCATCCGAATACATTTTAGAACCTAAAATTCGAAAATCACCTTTAAACGATTTCAATACCGAAATCGATTGATCTTTAGAGGTCGGCGCTAAACCTTTGGCAATGTTGTAATCCACAGTGGCACTTGCACTGATGGGCAACAGCAAACTGCTGAGTAAACTGAGCAGGATAAATTTAGATTTCATTGCAAACCTCATTCCCATCGACCTAGGAAAATACGAACCAATTTCATCTTAGTCTAGTTTCCTGAAAAGAAGCTTATGAACTTAGTAACATTGTGAACGAATTATGCAGTCTACTTTTAGCCACAGCACTTTTCAGTTAGGCTAGAGCTGAAGAACAGAGCCCCAAAAACAATCATGCTTTATAAATACTATCAACAACACATCTTTCCACATGTCCTGAATCAGGTCATGCAAGTACCAAGCTTAATGGACAAGCGCCGCGAACTGCTTTTGCCAATTCAGGGAGAGGTATTGGAAATTGGTTTTGGTACAGGGCTAAATCTACCCTTTTATCAAAATGTCGATACTGTCTTTGCCCTTGAACCCAGTCCTGAAATTTATCATTTGGCTTTAGAGCGGGTACAAGCAGCAGCATTTGAAGTGCATCATGTACAAGCCCGTGCGGAAAAGCTGCCTTTTGCTGACCAGAGCCTTGAGCATGTAGTCAGTACATGGACACTGTGTAGTATTGCTGAGCTAGAACAGGCTTTGGCAGAAATATTACGCGTGCTCAAACCGGGTGGCACTTTACATGTGGTGGAGCACGTATTAAATACAAATAACCTTTATATTCAGCGCCTACAACACTTACTCACGCCTGTGCAAAAGCGTTTAGCCGATGGTTGCCATCTCAATCGAAACATTGAACAGGCCTTAAAAGCAGCAGGTTTTAATTTGATAGAACAAGACTACTTTTATGCCGAAGGTATTCCGAAACTCGGACAACTGATGTTTTTTGCACGTGCTCAAAAGCTACATTCAAGCGATGGGTCATGATAGTCATGTAGAAGACATCTGCTCTATATCAAGCAAGATGCTTTCATGGGTAGACATTATCAAGCTTATTCAATCGTATCAAAGTCAATGCGGACCGTTTCAAAACGAACCCGCCCAGCTTGAATCGCTTGCGCAATGGCAACTTGTCCTTTGGTTAACCTCGCCCCACCGCTTTTAATATCAATGAGAATAATTTCAATATCTTCTACTCTTCCCTCACCATCACGCAGGTCGGTATAACCATCAAATACCACATAGTCGACAGGATCACCCAAGAACTTGGCATCACTAGGTAAGTATTCAAACTGGGGCATAATCGGTGCCAGTTGCTCCGCCATTTTGCCTTTGAGCACTGCACGACTGGTATTGACACTGCGCTTTTGTGCATGGGTTAAAGCCTGCTGATGCTCTAGTTCTAATTCGGCAATGTAGCGCTCATATTCTGCTTTGATGCGTCCATTTCTGCTGTGACTTAAAATAAGGGTGGTCAAGACCACACCAATTGCTGCACCGATCAACATTGCCATCCATATGGACATTGTTCTTTCCTAATTTTGTGCTACAGGTAGCAAGATTTAAACTTACAACTTTGGTTTGGTGTCATATGCGACACACAAAAGAATGATATGCTAGGGGTGAGCAGAATAAAATCATTTAAGGTCATGAAAACGATATTAATCGCCAACCAAAAAGGTGGCTGTGGCAAAACGATAACCGCAATCAATTTAGCTTCGGCACTCGCACAAAAAGGTTATAAAGTGGCTTTGGCCGATGCCGATAATCAAAAATCTGCTCGTCAATGGTTAAAACAGCGTCCAGAGCAAGTGGCGCATATTCAAAGTCTAGATTGGCGCCATGAGAAATCGATAGGTGACGTACCTAAAAACATTGAATATTTAATTATCGATGCGCCGGGTGCGCTGTCTGGTGAGCATGCCGAACAGCTGGTCAGTGAAGCGCATGCGATTGTGACCCCACTGCAACCCTCGTTTTTTGATATTGACAGTACCCGTCGTTTTTTAAAGCATTTACAAGACATTAAACGCATTCGTAAAGGCAAAGTGCAAATTTTGCTTTTGGCTAATCGGGTCAAAGCCAACAGCGCCAGTGCCAAAGACATCCAAGATTTTTTTGCGAAAATTGAACAACAACCTGTAGCATGGATTTCAGAACGTACCGCGTATGGCCAATTGGCAATGCAAGGTTTAAGCGTATTTGATAAAACACAAAAGAATTATCTCTCCATTCAAAGCCAATGGCAACCGCTGCTCAACGCCATTGTCGATGACCCAAGTGCTTGGTTCTAAAATATTTTGCTATAGATAAAACGGGGTTATTCCCTATTTATAGTCGGTTATTCACGAGAACTTACCAAGGGTACGTTCTCGTGCGCATTTTTTTCAGTTAATATGACTTTGACCTTAGAGATATAGCAGTGAATACCGTGCAACGATACGCACCAGCCTTACAAAAAGTATTGTTATTTGGACTGATTTTTATTCTGTTCTATTTGAGCTTTCAAGTCCTGAAATACTTTATTGTACCTGTGCTTTGGGCTGCGATTATTGCCTACATCACATGGCCTTTATATCACTCAGTGCAGAAACTCTGTGGACCACGTCCAACCTTAAGCGCCACCATCATGATCAGTATGGTGGTTTTAGTTGTCGGGATCCCGCTGACCTTTGCCATCTTTATGCTGCAACATGAAGGTCGTAATCTATTTTATGAACTACAAAGACAAGTGTTCTCAGGTCATTTAGATGTTCCGCAATTTATTCGGGACTTGCCCATTATTGGTAAAGAAGTCACCCGTACTTTAAAAGAAATCAACACCGATCCGAACAGTATTGTACAAAATGTCTCGGGCTGGTTTCAAAGCCACTTAAATTATGGTCGTTTGGTGCTGAGTGAAATCAGTAAGAATATTTTTAAACTCTGTTTTGCGGTGATGTCGTTATTCTTCTTCTATCGTGATGGCCAGACCATTTTAAATCAGGTCAGTAAAGCGCTGGAGATGGTGATTGGCCCACGTATCCACCACTATTTAGACACCATTTCTGAAACCACGCGTGCAGTGGTCTATGGGGTTGGCCTAACTGCGATTGCGCAAGCGCTATTAGCAGGCCTGAGCTATTTTGTTGCTGGTGTCCCAAACCCAATGGTACTGACCATTGTGACCTTTATCTTTGCACTCATTCCTTTTGGCCCTCCTGTAGCATATAGTGCCGTGTCTTTATGGTTATTCTCTCAAGGGCAGACTATTGAAGCGATTGGAGTGATGGTGTGGGGTGTCTGTGTGGTCAGTACAGCGGACAATGTGATTCGCCCATTGGTGATCTCAGGTGCAACACAAATTCCGTTCTTACTCATCATGTTTGGTGTATTGGGTGGTTTAGCCAGCTTTGGTATGGTCGGCTTATTTGTCGGACCCGTGATTCTAGCGGTACTGTTAGCCATTTGGCGCGAATGGCTACATGAACAAGTCAATGAACCCCTAATGATGCCGAAAGCGACATTGGCTTATGATCCACCTGAAGAGCCTTTAGATACACCCAAAAAATAAGTTCTGTGAAATGACTTGAACGCATGCTTTCCTCGAAAGTATGCGTTTTTTTATGTCAGATACAAAAACGCTGTACGGACAACATTGAACCGAAGCCTTGGCTTTGTTTGAATGGTTCTGAATTTTAAGGAAAAAAGGACCCAACATGTTGTCTTCTGCTTTCAAATTAAGCGCACTTGTGACTTTAATCGGTTTAGGGACTGTGGCATGTACCACTACACCCACTGAAACCAACACGATGGTCAAAGACGTCGATGTACACGCTGTTTCAACTGCAGGTGTGGGACAAAAAATTGGCACCATTCGTTTTATTGATAGCCCTGTTGGTTTGGCGATTCAAACCAATTTGACTCAACTTCCACCCGGCCCACACGGTTTTCATATCCATGAAAAAGGTTCGTGTGATGTGGCTGAAAAAGAAGGAAAACCTGTGGCTGCTTTAGCGGCTGGGGGACACTTTAACCCAGAAAAAGCGCCAAACCACGGCACACCACTGAATGGCCATATGGGTGATTTACCAATCTTGAATGTCGACTCAGTAGGCAATGCAAAAGTCAATTTACTCGCTCCTCGCTTAAGTTTAGCCGACGTTGAGGGCTTAGCGGTGATGGTACATGCAGGTGGTGATAACTATTCAGATACACCTAAACCACTTGGCGGTGGCGGTGACCGTATCGCCTGTGGCGTGATTAAATAAGGCTATCGCCTTTGCACTGTGAATAAAACAGTGTTTTGACCTCACACATGTGGATAAGTTTCGACTTATACACACAATGCAGCGGAGCCATGCTCTGCTGCATTTTTATTGTCATAGGTGAATTTTTCATGCAATGGAGCACCGCATTAAATTGACAGTGCCCTGAAAAAAGTTCAGGCTAAAACCAAAATAAAACCAAGCCTAGACTATTACATCGTGAACAATTTTCGTCAGTGGTTTCAGTCCTTTCAGTCCAATGCAATTTTTATGTATTGCTTGCAAATTTTGATTGTGCTGAGTGGTACAACCTTAGGTTTATATTTCTTAGGACTGCAACAGCTCATCGTTCCGACCACATTAGGTGCAATTGCAACAGCCCTGACCGACTTCGACGATAGGCTCAGTATTCGTCTCAGAAACCTTGCCTATGTCTGTGTCTTGTTCTTTAGCGTCAGTAGCATCTTAGATTTTTTGCATCCTTATAAATTCTTTTTCATCTTATATTTATCACTGTCTAGTGCTTGTTTTATTTTACTGGGGGCACTGGGGCAACGCTATGCAGCGATGAGCTTTGGCACCATTCTACTTTCCCTATACAGCATGTTTGGCCTAGGTGAATATTCGGTTTGGTACTTTCAACCCAGTTGTTTTGTCTTGGGAGCATTGTGGTATGGCTGTACCGCCATTGTGTTTTATATTCTTAAACCCACCTTGGCCGTTCAGGACAACTTAGCCCGCTGTTTTAACCAAGTTGCCGATTTGCTCAACGCAAAAGCACGTCTATTCGACCCAGACAATCGAGACAATGTAGAAGCGCTGCTCTACGATTTATCCTTACAAAACAGTACTGTGGTGCAAAGTTTTAACCACACCAAAAGTTCACTACTGACGCGACTAAAAGCGTCTCGCGCCAACCAAAATACAATTTATTGGCTCAACCTCTACTTTCTCGTTCAAGACATTCATGAACAAGCCAGCTCTAATTATCTACACTATGAGCAGTTACATCAAAACTTTAGCCGTACTGACCTCATTTTTCGTATTCAAAAAAATATTCGGCTGCAAGCCCTTGCCTGTCAGGCTTTGGCACGATGTATCTTAGCCAATCAAACCTATGTATCCGATCCAACGACCACTCAGGCGTTGCTGAATTTACACAGTTCCATGCAGGACTGGATTCGAGATCATCCACACAATATTGAAGTCAAAAATCTACAACTGATTTTAAATAATTTGGACAGTGTGCATGAACGTTTTCAGCACCTCAACGAACTACAATCGCGCCAAGAACAGCGTTATCAACAGCATATTGATAACCTCAACTTATATGATGATGATATTCATGATTGGCATGATCTGTGGCTCAAACTCAGTCAACATCTCACCCCCCAATCCGCACTGTTTCGACATGCGGTACGCATCGCCTTTGTCTTTGCTGTCGGTTATGGCATCTCGCTTCTGCCCTTTGCGCAACATGGCTATTGGATTTTGCTCACCAGTTTATTTGTTTGCCAAATGCGTTATTTTGCCACCAAAAGCCGCTTAAAAATGCGAACCTTGGGCACTATTTTGGGCGTTGTTTTAGGGATTCCGCTGCTGTATTTCGTCCCAAGTATTGAAGGACAACTACTACTAACCATTATTTTTGGCGTGTGCTTTTTCTATCTCAGTTCCAAGAAATATGCCATGGCGACCCTGATGGCAACACTCATGGTACTGCTGATTTTCAATTTAAAAGGTGCAGGCTATGCCATTATTTTACCGCGCATTATAGATACCTTCATTGGCTGTGCCATTGCTTGGTTCGCAGTGAGTTTTATTTGGCCCGATTGGGACTTCCGCAATATTTCCAACACCATAAAAAAAGCATCCGATGCAACCCTCAACTATTTCAATGCCATCTGTGAGCAATATCAACACGGCAAAAATAATAGTCTGGCTTACCGCAGTGCTCGTCGTACTGCGCATAATGCCCAAACTGAACTGGCGAATATGATTTCTAGTCTCAGTACCGAGCCCAATCCAAACCCAGAACTGGTACATCATGCTTTTCGCTACTTGGTATATAGCCACAGTCAACTCAGTTATATTTCTGCTTTGGGAAGTCACCGAGAGTTGGTTCAGGATACACAAGTGCTGGAACTCATGCTCTGGTGTCAAAATACGCTAAATCATGTACTGCTCCATCAGCAAGCATTAGCTGAACTCGATATCAAGCAGAAACTGGCAGAGATTAAACGCTTAAATGCACAAGAAACAATGAGTCAGAATTTACACTTGGTCCTCAAACAAATCAGTCTACTACTGGAAACCTTGCCTGAATTGCTGAAGTTAAAAACTGAACTACTGGCCCGAGATATTAAATAAAACGGACGACATAATGATGACCTTTAAAAGAGTTCATGATGTACAGGTGTATTATGGTTCATTTTTATCTGGTTCTTGCGTACACTCGAGCTTCATTCTCATAGATTTTTTGACCATGAACATTCAGACATTACGTGTTGTAGGATTTTTAGAAGGGATTTCTTTTTTACTGTTGTTATTCGTTGCGATGCCAATGAAATACATCTTTGATAACCCGATCCTAGTCAAATACGTGGGTATGGGGCATGGCGTATTGTTTATCCTGTTTCTCATTGTGCTGTTTGTGGTCTGTGAAAAGCAAAAATGGTCTTTGAAGATGTTTATTTTAGGTTTGATCGCTTCAATCTTACCTTTTGGGCCTTTTGTGTTTGATGCCAAAATTAAAAAATTAGAACCTAAGCAAGCTGAAGCCTGAGTTAAAAAAACTGGCTTTAAAAAGGATTTTTTAAAGCAGTCATAAAAAGCGCCCATTCAAATGAATGCGCGCTTTTTTTATGATGTGAACTTCGCTGAATTCAGTGAATAAAATCTTAGTAAACACCACTCTCAAGACGTTTTTGCATCACTTTTTTCACGGTCGCACGTGGAAAGCTAAACCAAAGTGCAATCAAAATGAGGCAGACCAAACTATAGGCCCAAAGACCAAATGCCACATAAGCCATACGCACCAGTTCAATCACGAAGAAGAACGTAAACATCATCAGTACCGAAACGGCTGCGGCAACCGTCCCTTTGGACACTTCCGATGACATCAACGCAAAGCGATATAACACAGAAAAACTGATACCTTCGCCGAAGCTCACCAAAGTCATCCCCACAATCAGTAACGGCAAGAAATAACTTTGGAAAATGGTGCCGAGCACCACCAACAGCGTACCGACGAACATCAAAGGCAAACCGAGTAACACAGTTTTACCCAGTGCCATTTTGTCGATGACTTTAATCAATACAATGTTGCCCAGAATGAGACCACCCAAGACGGGGAACTGCGCCAAGCCGTATTGCATACTGCTCAAGCCGAGTTCTTCCACCAAGATCACAGGTGAAAGTGCGATCCACAACATCAAAGGCATCGCGACCATAGGCAAACCAAAGGTGAGCGCCAAAAAGGTCTTATTTTTATAGACCGTTTTATAGTCATCCCAAATATAGCGCAGCGGTTTTTTCGGATGACGCTGCTGTGTTGCAGGCATTTTGGCTTTTAAACCGAACCAACTTAAAAAAGCCAAAAAGGCGATGCCAATAAAGCCCCAATGCCATGACACATGGTCAATCATAAACGCGCCCACTACTGGACCAAGCAGCGGTGCCAGCAAAGAAATATTGGCCATGAGTGCCATGACTTTAATGGCATCACGTTCTTCAAAACTTTCCTGTACTGCGGCATACCCCACAGCAGAAATCATCGACAACCCCACGCCTTGTAAAAAGCGGAGCGCCAAAAAAGACTCAATATTTTGAGTGAGTAAAATCGCGAGGCAAGTCAGCACAAAAAATGCCACACCTGCGAGCAACACTTTTTTACGGCCTAAACGGTCTGAGAGTGGTCCAAGCAGCCACGCGACACAAGCACCGCCCAGTAAATAAAAGGACATAGAGGATGGCGCCCACGCACTGCTTACCCCAAAGTCTTGGGTAATCGCGAGCATGGCTGGCTGGACTAAATCGTTACCGATATAGACCGAAAATTCGAATAAAACCAATGCCAAAGGAAACATCAGTGTGGCACGGCTTAACTTTAAAGTTTGTACGTTTTGCATTGTTATCTACATATAAAATGCGTACAAGCCTGAGCAAAGTCAGTTAGAGGGAGAGACGACTAAGCCCAATGGCAAGCACTGTAAAATTGAATAGAAATGTAATGGGTGCGAGAAATGCACACTGGTTTTACGCTGTATTCACAAAGCGTTTTTAGAAAAGGTGTTATTAATATAGACTGAGCGGTGACACCGACAAAGCTCAGTTAAACTATTTTAGCAGTGTTGCATCTGTTTGTATTGTTACTTTTTTAAGTTTCATCTGTCGCATTTGGTTTTATACTAGGCGCAATAAAATGCCCTTGTTTTAGGTCCTCATACGCCTGCAAAACTTCGGTGAAGGTGTTCATGACAAAATAACCGCGTCCATAAATCGGTTCATTTAAAGGCTGCCCACTGAGTAATAAAAAAGTGCTGTCTTGTACCGCTTTTATTTCAAAGTCCTCACCCTGATTAGACATGACCGCCATCTGTTGTGCTTCAACGGTTTCGCCACTATAAAGCTGAATGCGACCACTACGGATATACAGCAGTGTCGTTTCGCCCTCCAATGCAGGTAAAACCATTTTTGTTCCTGCTGTAAGCTGAACATCCAACACGGTCATAGGGCTATGCGTTTGAGCAGGCCCCGTCTGGCTTTCATACGTCCCTGCAATCACCCTGACCATTCCTTGAGCTTGCGCCAACTCAAGCTTTGGAATAGCTTCATGACTCAAGTGTTGATAACGTGCAGGATTCATTTTGTCTTTGGCAGGCAAATTGACCCACAACTGGATCATTTCAAATGCCCCGCCCGTTTTGGAAAATGCCTCACTAAACACTTCTTCGTGCAGTACTCCTGCCCCTGCTGTCATCCACTGTACATCCCCTGCCCCAATCACACCGCCACCACTTGTAGAGTCCTGATGGGCAAGCTCACCTTGGTAAACAATAGTTACGGTTTCAAAGCCACGATGCGGATGTTCACTCACGCCCTTTTTTAAGCGAGTTGGCTGTAAATAACTGGGGCCTATATGATCGAGCAATAGAAAAGGTGAAACCGAGTTCCCTAGTTCATAGTGTGAAAACACGGAGACGACTGGGGCGAAGTCGCCTACAGCCGTCCGTGTACTTTCTGAGTGAATAAAGGCAAGGGTTTTCATTTTATTCTGCTTATCATTTGAATAATTTGATCATAGCCTAGCAAACAGCCCCGTTCGATAGGCTAGATGAGTTTCAGTGTTTTAAATTTAGGATGCTTGAACTGTTATTTAAGGCAGCTCGACAGGTTCTATACCATTAATTTCAGCAATATTTGGATTAGGCTCAAATCTTAGCCAACCTTTTTTCATCCAGTTTTCAACCTTATCTTTTTTTAAAATATAAATAAGGTTTGATAGTAAATCAAACTGAGCACTATTATAGTGATAAACAACTATTCTTACACCTTGATCATAAGGCTCATTGAATGAAAATAATTCTTTTATATAAGTATTATCCGAATAATCTAGTGAATGCCCCCAAATATGAAAGTTTAAATCTAAATTGTGCTCATTCAACACTCTTTGAATTTTCTGATCAATAAGCTTTACTGACCCTGATCCACTTGCGGCCTTACTTAACCAAAATTGCCTAGTTAATTCTAACTCTTCTTTAATTTCTTCATTACCAAGTAAATACTCTTCTATAAATTCATAATCAGTAGATCTCCTGCGAAAGTCATTATTGCAAGTTTATCCGGTTTACGAGTGCAGCAATTAAGTTAATGCGTAAGCCGAATCTTTTCCGTCTATTTCGATAGCGTTCACTTAATATTCTAAATGTTTTCA